>NZ_BAAGIQ010000037.1:0-20942 GCF_054658175.1 Alkalibacterium sp. s-m-28 | reverse complement strand
GATACACCTCATTTTCAGATAGCTCTTTTATATCTTCGTAGGAGAGATTAAATCGATCTGCTCGTTGGAAGACATCACTAACTGAACTACGTCCTACTTTCTGTGTTTTAGCAATCATGTTTCGAGAAAAACCTTGATCTCGATACTGCATCACTAACTTCACTGGAATCTTTCTGGCCATAAAAATAGCCTCCTTCATGTATTTTTTAGAAGTTTTACCTTCTAAAATTACTATACATAAAAGAGACTAGTAAGTGGACTTGATGTGCGAATTGATTGCCTTGAAGTGCAAATTCGAGCAGATAACAGAGGAGGACTTGATTCGTGAATTGGTGGACTCGGATTGGATATTGATGGACCTGTGAGCGCGAAATAATCACTGGCTCCCCGTAGGGGAATCGCATCGGTCTTCTCGTAAAATAAATCTGAAAGATTTGGATTTAGAAAAAGATAAAGGACACTATTATAAAGAACGCTGGATCCATGAAAATGGATTAGAACAGCGATTGATTATCACTTTTTCTCCCAAGCATAAACGCTATCAAGAAGAGATTCGCAGAAAACAGATTGAACGAGCCATGAAGAAAGCCGATAATCCAAGTCAATTAAAGAAAAAACGTCCAACAGATTTCAAGAGTTTCTTAAAAGAGACCCATGTCACTAAAGAAGGCGAGATCGCGAAGGACTTTCAAGTCACAGTAGATCAAGAGAAGATAAAAGAAGAAGCGAAATACGATGGGTTATACGGTATCTGTACAAATGTATCGGGGGATTCAGAAGAGATACTTAAAATATCTCATCGCCGTTGGGAGATTGAGGAAACCTTTCGTATTCTGAAAAGTGAAATGCGTACACGACCGGTTTTTGTCCGAAAGGACGACCGGATTAAAGCACATTTCCTCACTTGTTTTCTTTCATTACTGGTTTATCGTATTCTTGAAAAAACATTAGATGAAGCTTATACCTGTCCTGATATCATTGATACACTGCGCAAGATGCGTGTGTTTGAATATTCAGGAGAAGGGTATATCCCAACCTATACACGAACGGATTTGACTGATCAACTCCATGAGGAGTTTGGGTTTAGAACGGACACTGAAATTATTCCTCAAAAAAGAATGAAAAACATTTTAAAACAAACGAAAAAACAAAAATAGTACGCACTTTTTCAACTAAAAAAACGACAAGAGAGCCTATACCTAAGGCATTCTTGTCGTTTTGACTGTCAAACTCGAGACTATACCATGTAAGAATAAATCCTGCAAGCGTTTTTTTGGGATGGTTTTGCATTACCTGATTTGAACACCTTTTTATTCTTAGATAGAGCCATAATTATTCCAGTCAATCCGCAACAAAAGCAACACCTGCCGGAACAATCCCTTTACTGTCCCGACAGGTGATCTAATTAATTCAGTCCAACACGTTCAAATATTTCATCTACATTTTTCAGATGGTAGTTATAGTCAAAGGCATCTTCGATATCTTCTGCATTCAGAATGGACATAATCTTCTCGTCCTCTTCAAGCAGTGGGCGGAACGCTGTCTGTTCATCCCAAGCAATGGCAGTTTTTGGCTGAACCAGGTCGTAGGCTTCTTCCCGGCTGAGACCTTTATCGATCAGCTTCAGCAATACACGCTGGCTGTAGATCAGACCAAGTGTCGCATCCATATTTCGTTTCATGTTCTCAGGGAATACCGTCAGATTGCGGACGATATTGGCGAATCTGTTCAGCATGTAATTTAACAGGGTCGTGCTGTCGGGCAAAATAATGCGTTCTGCAGATGAATGTGAAATGTCACGTTCATGCCATAAGCTGACGTTCTCGTAAGCTGTCACCATGTGTCCTCTGATCACACGCGCCAGCCCGGCCATATTCTCAGACCCGATTGGGTTACGCTTGTGCGGCATCGCTGAAGAGCCTTTCTGACCTTTAGCAAAACCTTCTTCCACTTCTCTTGTTTCCGACTTCTGCAGTCCTCTGATTTCTGTAGCGAATTTTTCAACACTGGTCGCGATCAGGGCAATAGCGCTCACATACTCCGCATGCAGATCACGCGGCAGGACCTGAGTCGAAATTTCCTGGGGACGCGTTCCCAGTTTGTCGCAGACATACTTTTCAACGAATGGAGGGATATTGGCAAACGTCCCAACTGCTCCACTGATTTTCCCGGCTTCTACGCCTTTAGCTGCGTGTTCGAACCGTTCGATGTGGCGTTTCATTTCTGAATACCAGAGCGCCAGCTTCAGACCAAACGTGGTCGGTTCAGCATGAACACCGTGCGTACGTCCCATGGTCACCGTATGCTTATGCTCTTTCGCCTTTTCACCGATGACTTCAAGCAGCTGCTGAAGGTCTTTTCTGAGTACATCGTTGACCTGTTTCAGCTGGTAGCCGTAAGCTGTATCAACGACATCCGTACTGGTCAATCCGTAGTGGACCCATTTCTTTTCGTCTCCCAACGTTTCAGAAACGGCTCGTGTGAAAGCGACCACGTCATGTTTCGTTTCTTTTTCGATTTCCAGTATACGGGCGATATCAAAAGAGGCATGCGCTCGGATCTTCTGAACGTCTTCTTTAGGAATCTCTCCCAGTTCAGCCCACGCTTCATCAGCTAGGATCTCAACTTCCAGCCATGAATTGTAGCGGTTCTCCTCTGACCATAATTCTTTCATTTCAGGTCGCGTGTAGCGTTCGATCATTATACCAGTCTCCTAATTCCAGATTTTCGTTTCTTCAATATCTTTCAGTGTCTTGTCAGTGTCAGCCGTCAGTATAGTCACATGCCCCATCTTTCGCCCGGTCTTGACCTCTTTCTTGCCGTAGTCATGTACATGCCAGGCTGGCTGACTGCTGTTCAGTTCAAGTGCCTGTTCAAAGTGCTCACCCAGAATATTGACCATCACAGCTGGCTTAAGAAGTTCCACTTCAGCAAGAGGATAGCCGCAGATCGCGCGTATGTGCAGATCAAACTGTGAGTCTGAGCAGGCTTCGATAGAATAATGTCCAGAGTTATGCGGACGCGGCGCCAGTTCATTGGCATAGAGCTTTCCTTCAGAAGTCAAAAAGAGTTCCACACCCAGGACACCTGATAAGGTCATCTTTTCAGCGATGGTTGCAGCAATCTGTCGTGCCTCGGCCATCACTTCATCTGACACGCGAGCCGGTACGATACTCTTAAGAAGGATATTGTTCTCATGGATGTTTTCTGAAACAGGCAAGGCAACTACATCCCCTGACGCATTACGAGCCACCATAATGGAGAGTTCCTTTTCAAATGACACCCACTCTTCAAGGACACATGTCCCTTTTTTTATAAGAGCAGAGGCTTCTTCAAAATCAGCATCCGATTCCAGAACGACTTGACCCTTCCCGTCGTAACCGCCTTGAACAGTTTTCAGGACACATGGATAGCCAAGACCTTCTATGGCTTTCTTCAAATTTTCTTCCGTTTCAATTTTAGCATAAGCGGCAATAGGAATCCCTGAATTTTCCAGAAAATCTTTTTCAGTCAGGCGATTCTGGGTATTAAGTAAAAGCTCGGTCCCCTGGGGAACTGCAATTTCCACTGCCTCAAGAACGTGTTCGATTGTTTCAGCATCGACATTTTCAAATTCATAGGTCAGCACATCGCTGGATCTGGCCAGTTCTTTCAAAGCATCCAGATCATCATAAGCTGCTTCAATATGCAGATCCGCGACTTGGGCTGTCGGACAGTCTGGAGTCGGGTCAAGCACAGCGATCCGGTAGCCTCTTTCCTTAGCAGAAAAAGCCATCATCCGTCCCAGCTGTCCCCCACCTATAATGCCTATTGTACTTCCCGGTCTGATCAGTTTAGACAAGTTCGTCACTACTTTCCATTACCTTCTGTTTCAAGGCTTCTCTTCTATTTTCGATTCGGTCGGCCAGTTCAGGCTGAAAGGCTCCCAACATCTGAGCTGCGAGGAGACCGGCATTCGTTGCTCCAGCCTTGCCGATGGCTACGGTAGCAACTGGAACTCCTCCAGGCATCTGTACGATCGACAGTAAGGAGTCCAAACCGTTCAGTGCCTTTGACTGAACAGGCACACCGATGACCGGTAATGTCGTTTTGGCTGCCAGCATTCCTGGAAGATGTGCTGCGCCTCCCGCTCCAGCGATGATCACTCTGATCCCCCGCCCGCGCGCTTCTTCAGCATAATCAAACATCAAGTCCGGTGTCCGGTGAGCGGAGACCACTTTTTTCTCGTAAGCTACCTCCAGTTCATCCAGCACCTCACAGGTATGTTTCATCGTCTCCCAGTCGGATGTGCTTCCCATGACGACCCCTACTTCAATTGCCAAATCAAACGCCTCCTAATAGTTATGGTTCCATTTTAGCTTATTGCTTATTCGCGTTTATAACCGCTCTGTTTCCGATGTCTTTCCTGTAGATATACTCGCTTGCATCTACGGCTTCAAGCGCTGAATAGACAGCTTCCTGCGCTTCTTCGATTGTTTCCCCAGCTGCTTCGACTAAATAGACACGGCCGCCGTTTGAAACCAGCTTTCCTTCGGTTTCTGATACGCCTGCGAAGTACAGGTTCATCTGATCGTCTATTTCAGGCAAGTCCAATGGTCTATATTTTTCGTAAGCTTCTGGATAGCCTTTTGAGGCAACTACCACCCCAAGACTGATGCCCTCCTGTTTCCAGACTAGACCGGGTTCCTGGTCATTAAGAATAGCTGAAATGGCTTCTGCCAGATCGGATTCCAGACGATTCATCAGCACTTGCGTTTCCGGATCTCCAAAGCGGGCATTGAACTCGATCGTTTTAGGTCCATCTTCTGTGGCCATGACTCCGGCATATAATATACCCGTAAAAGGCGTGCCGTTTCTTACCATCCCTGTCGCAGCCGGCAGGAGTATCTTTTCAGTCGCTTCTTTTACTACAGCTTCAGATATATGCTTAACTGGAGCATAAGCCCCCATTCCTCCAGTGTTCGGACCTTTATCCCCTTCAAGCAGGCGCTTATGATCCTGAGAAATCACCATCGGATAGACCTTCTCATTTTTAACAAAAGCCATAAGAGAAAACTCTTCTCCCGTCAGGTATTCTTCGATGACTACATGCGTGTTCTGGTCCCCGAATTTTTTATCCAGCATCATGTCATCAAGGGCATCAAGTGCCGCTTCCATCGTTTCAGCTACAACGACTCCTTTACCTGCGGCCAATCCATCAGCCTTGATGACGACTGGAATGTTTCCTTTTTCAATGTAACGTCTCGCTTCTTCATACTCCTCAAAAGACTGGTAGGCCGCTGTCGGAATAGCATTGGCGGTCATCAGCTCTTTAGCAAACGCCTTTGATGATTCTATCTGAGTCGCGGCTTTTGACGGACCGAAAATGGCGAGCCCTTCAGCCTGGAAATCATCCACGATTCCATTAAACAGGGGGATTTCCGGGCCAACGATGGTCCATTCAACACTTTCTTTTTTGGCAAAATCGATTAACGACGCATGGTCTTCCTGACTGATATTCAGCACGGTTATGCCGTCCTGACTCATCCCCGGGTTTCCCGGTGCACAGTAAACCTGCTCGACTTGGCTGCCCTCCAGCAGTTTTTTGGCAATCGCGTGTTCACGTCCACCTGATCCAATCACTAGTAACTTCACATGTTTCTCCCCTTTAAAATTCCTCAATATAATCTATGTATAAAACGAAAGAGAGGTTTCCCTCTCTTTTATTGATCAATGTCTAAAGTGACGCATTCCTGTAAAGACCATGGCGATGCCGTATTCATTCGCCTTGTCGATCGACGCCTGATCCTTGATGCTTCCGCCTGGCTGAATGATTGCTTTGATACCGTGCCCGGCAGCATATTCCACACTGTCATCCATCGGGAAAAAGGCATCGCTGGCCATGACCGCACCTTCTGCCTGCTCACCTGCCTGTTCAATGGCAATTTTGACTGCTCCGACCCGGTTCATCTGACCGGCTCCGATGCCTAAGGTCTGCTTGTCATTCCCCACGACAATGGCGTTGCTCTTCACATGCTTCACTGCTTTCCAGTTCAGTTTCAGTGCACGCATCTGGCTGTCAGTTGGTGCCTTGTCCGTAACAACTGACCATTCAAGAGCATCTTCTTCGTTGACCCAGTCCTGGTCCTGAACCAGCAGGCCGCCAAGAACAGTAACAGATTCTTTTCCGCCTTGTCTTGCTTCAGAGAAATCCAGTTCAAGCAGACGGATATTTTTCTTCTTAGTCAAGACAGCCAGAGCATCCTCAGAAAAACCAGGTGCAATGACGATTTCAAGGAAGATTTTACTTAATTTGTCTGCAAGTTCAGCTGTGACTGTTTCATTGACTGTGACGATGCCACCAAAAATTGACACAGGGTCTGCATCGTAGGCTCTGTCAAAGGCTTCTTCAATTGACTCGCCGATGCCTATTCCGCAAGGGTTCATGTGTTTAAGTGCAACAGCAGCCGGTCCGTCAAATTCGCGAATGATACGGATAGATGCATCTGCATCCTTGATATTATTGTAAGACAATTCTTTTCCGTGAAGCTGCTTTGCCTTGGCAATGGAAAAACTGTTTGCTCGTGGCGATTCATAAAATACAGCACTCTGATGACTGTTTTCGCCGTACCTTAGAGTCTGCTTCAAATCATACGTCTGCGTATAACTATCCAGCTGGGTCTCTTCCTCAACTTGCTCAGTCAGATATTCAGCAATCAGTGCATCATAAGCGGCCGTAAGATGGAAAACTTTAGCTGCCAGATGTTGTCTAGTCTTGAGAGTGGTCTGTCCGTTCTCTTCCAGCTCCTTGATCACTTGACTGTAGTCATCAGTATCTACAATGACTGTGACTGTTGCATGGTTTTTAGCCGCGCTTCTAAGCATGCTCGGTCCACCTATGTCTATCTGTTCGATTGCTTCTTCTCTAGTCGTTTCGGGTCTGGCAATTGTCTCTTTAAATGGATACAGGTTGACACAGACAAAGTCGATCGGGGTGATGTCGTGGTCTTCCATAGCCGAGAGGTGAGTGTCCAGATCCCGACGGCCCAGCAGTCCCCCATGGATCAGCGGGTGCAGCGTTTTGACCCGTCCGTCCATCATTTCAGGAAAACCGGTGACCTCTTCGATCGACAAGGTTGGAATCCCAGCCTCTTCCAGGACCTTTTTCGTCCCTCCTGTTGAAATAATCTCTATGTTCTGTCTGACTAATGCCTGAGCAAAGTCAACGATATTGGTCTTGTCTGAAACACTGATAAGTGCACGTGTCATAGTTAGGCATACTCCTTCTGCAACTTTTTGATATAAGTCTGAATAACTTCAGGATACAGCACATGCTCGACAGCATGAATCTTCTCCTCTAGTGATTCTATCGTATCGTCTGGATCGATGACAACTTTTTCCTGAGCCAGTATCGTCCCGGTATCGATGCCTTCATCCACTAGATGTACGGTCACACCCGTTTCTGTGGCTCCTGCATCAAATGCATCCTGTATTCCCTGTTTCCCGGGATAAAGCGGAAGCAACGACGGATGAATATTAATAATCCGATTGTCAAAAGCTTCCAGTAAAGTCTGCCCGATGATTCGCATGTAACCGGCTAGGACAATCAGGTCGATGTCTGCTTCCTTCAAATGATCTAAGACTTCTCTCTCAAAGACTTCTTTTGAAGGAAACTGTTTCGGGTAAAATGAAACGGAGGGAACAGCCAATGTATCGGCTCTAGTCAGAGCAAAAGCCTCAGGCTTGTCACTTACGAGCAGAGCCACTTCTGCCTCTATCGTCTGTTTTCTAATCGCCTTCACAAGTGCTTCAAAATTCGATCCGCTTCCGGAAGCAAAAACGGCTAGTCTGATCGGTCCAGCTTTACTCAAAACGGATCGCCTCATTTTCATCTGCTCTGACTTCTCCGATGGTGACTGCTTTTTCTCCGGAATCTTTTAAACTTTTAAGCACTGCTGCTTCGTGTTCTTCCGGAACAGCCAGAACCATGCCAATTCCCATGTTGAAATAGCCGTACATTTCATCACGGTCGAGTTTTCCATACTCCTCAAGCAGAGTAAAAATCCCAGGTATTTCCCAAGTGTTTTTTCTGACTACTGCGGATAAGCCCTCTGGTAACATACGAGGTAGATTTTCAATGAATCCGCCGCCTGTAATGTGAGAGATCCCGTGTACCCAGCCTTTTTTCAAAAGAGGGAGTACAGCAGACACGTAGATTTTTGTCGGCTCAAGCAGAGCCTGACCTAAAGTATCGTCACCTAAGGCATCATGCTTAAAATCATAACTCAACGCATTCTGTTCAAAACAGATTTTTCTGACCAGTGAGTAGCCATTGGAGTGTATCCCGCTGGATGGCAGTCCGATCAGCTTATCTCCTGCTTTAACGTGATCTTTAGTCAGCATACTTCTTTTTTCCACCACACCGACGCAGAATCCCGCCACATCGTAGTCGTCTTCCCCGTACATGTCAGGCATCTCAGCCGTTTCTCCACCGATCAGTCCTGCACCTGCCTGGACGCACCCATCAGAAATGCCTGCAACAATCTGTTCCATTTTCTCAGGAACCGTTTTTCCCGTTGCAATATAATCCAGAAAATAAAGCGGCTCAGCACCTTGAGCTAGAATGTCATTCACACACATAGCCACACAGTCGATCCCGATCGTATCGTGTCTGTCCTGCTGGATCGCAATCAGCAGTTTCGTGCCGACCCCGTCCGTCCCAGATACGAGGACCGGTTCTTTCACGTCGACAACAGACAGATCAAATGCTCCGCCGAAACCTCCCAGTGCCCCCATCATGCCAAGGCGCTCCGTTCGTTTTGCATGTTTTTTTATTCGTTCAACCGTTTGATAACCTGCCTCGACATTGACCCCTGCGTCTGTGTAGGCATTTCCCATTTAATAGATCCCCCTGTTGTTTTCTGACCGGCTGAAGTCTGACCAGCCCAGTCTTATCTTGTTGTTTATACCATTAACGGCTTACTCTCTCTGATTTTAGCCAGTGTTTTCATATAGTCAGTTTCATAGTCAAATAAAGGTGTTGGATAGTCTCCGGTAAAGTAAGACATACACAGGCCATTATGAGGCGCATCGAACTTCAGTCCGATCGAATCCACTGTCCCTTCGACACTTAAAAACGATAGACTGTCTGCTCCGATTTTCTCGCGGATTTCTTCCACTGAATAATCTGCAGCAATCAGTTCTTTCTGATTCTGAATATCGATCCCGTAGAAACATGGGTATTTCAAAGGCGGAGATGAAATGCGGACATGGACCTCCGCTGCTCCAGCTTCTTTTAATAACTGAACGATGCGTCGGCTGGTCGTGCCGCGAACGATGGAATCATCCACCATGATCACCTTTTTACCGGCAACTACACCACGAACAGCAGACAGCTTCATTCTTACGCCCTGTTCTCTCAATTCCTGAGTAGGCTGAATGAAAGTACGAGCAACGTATTGATTCTTGACCAGTCCCATTTCATAAGGGATCCCACTCGCTTCTGCATATCCACTGGCTGCGGACAGAGAAGAGTTCGGGACACCGATGACCATATCTGCATTGACTGGTGCTTCCTCAGCGAGACGTTTCCCCATATTCTTGCGTGCAGTGTGGACATTGACTCCAGCGATATTTGAGTCCGGTCGGGCAAAGTAGATAAATTCCATCGAACAGATCTGAAGCAACGTCTGGTCGGTATAGGTCTCGATTCGATACCCTGAATCATCGATAATCACGAGTTCCCCTGGCTGAACGGCACGGACAAATTCCGCTCCGACAACATCGAGGGCACAGGTTTCACTGGCAAGAACATATGCCCCATTTTCCATCTGTCCAATGGATAAAGGACGGAAACCGTTCGGATCTAATGCACCAATCAGTGCATCAGGTGTCAGCATGACATAGGCAAACGCACCTTTGACCGTATTCAGACTTTCTTTGATTCGGTCGATCAGTGTATCCTGCTTGCTTTTACGGATCAGGTGCATCAGGATTTCAGTATCCGAATTGGAGTGGAATATCGCTCCATCCTGCTCGAGTTCCTTACGCAGACTCACTGCATTGATCAAATTCCCATTATGGGCCAGCGCCAGCTCCTCATCGTGAAACTTGAACAGGAACGGTTGAATGTTTAAGATACTGTTGCTGCCGGCAGTGCTGTAACGGACATGTCCAATCCCAGCTTCTCCCGACAGGCGGATCAGTTCACGTTCATCTTTAAACACTTCAGATAAAAGTCCCAAGTCACGGTGTCCTTTCAGACGCCCATTGCGATTGGTCACAATCCCTGCGCCTTCCTGACCGCGGTGCTGCAGGCTATGCAGACCGAAAAAGTTCAGCTGGGCTGCATCCGGGTGTCCCCACACACCGAATACGCCACATTCTTCATTTAAGCTTTTGATTTCAGCAACCAAGGAATGGCCCCTTCCCATAAGTCTTTCACTTCTTTAACATCAATAGTCAGCTTTTCCGTCTGCGTACGGATTTCAGCGATTCGTGTATCTTTTACTTCACCGATTTCAACGGCATCTTGTCCAAATACTTCTTTGACTTCTTCTACATGTTCAGGTCTGACAGATAAAACAAAACGGGATGGCGATTCTGAAAACAGCCACTCTGAAGGCATATCTAGTGTCGCAGACAGCCCCAGCTCGTTCCCGAAGGCTGATTCCATCAGCGCCACGGCCAATCCACCTTCAGAACAGTCATGCGCACTTTGAATAAGTCCTTCACGAATCGCCTGCAGTACTTTATCCTGAATCATTTTTTCTTTGTCTATATCAAAATCGAAAAGTTCTCCTTCGATTCTCCCCAATTGCATTTTCTGCAGTTCAGATCCGTTAAAGTCAGCTCCTGTTTTCCCGATGACGAAAATCTTATCACCAGCCTGTTTAAATTCCGATGTTGTCACGTGATCAAGATCCTTGACCAATCCGACCATGCCAATCATAGGTGTCGGATAGATCGCTTCCCCATTTGTTTCGTTGTAGAGCGATACGTTTCCTGAAATGACAGGTGTGTTCAATGTCGTGCAGGCTTTAGCAATGCCATCCGCTGACGTCCACAGCTCCCAGAACACTTCAGGCTTATCGGGATTCCCGTAGTTCAGACAGTCCGTTATTGCCAGTGGCTCGCCCCCGCTTGCCACGATATTTCTTGCGGCTTCTGCTACGGCCATCTGTCCACCTTTTTCCGGATCGAGATAAAGGTAGCGGGCATTACAGTCAGTCGTCATGGCAAGCGCCTTGCGGGTCCCTCTAATGCGCAGAACTGCCGCATCGCTTCCTGGACCGACCACGGTGTTTGTTCTGACCATTGAATCATATGTTTCAAAAATCGATTTTTTTGAAGCAACTGTAGGCTGCTGCATGAGTTGTTTCAGTGTTTCTTCTGTATCAGCGATGTCCGGTATGAATGCATCAAGTTTTTTGAAAGCTTGAATACGTTCCGGTTCAGTGTATGGTTTATGATAGACAGGTGCTTCTTCTGCTAACGCGTCTACCGGCAGGTCAGCGACCAGTCTTCCTTCGTGGTACAGTCGATACTGCCCATCACCGGTCACTTCTCCGATAGTCACGGCATCCAGTTCATAACGTGAGAACAGCTCTTTGACACGATCTTCTGCCCCTTTTGTGACACAGATCAGCATACGCTCCTGAGACTCCGATAGCATCATTTCATATGGCGTCATGCCTGATTCACGTTGCGGCACATCGTCCAGATTAAGGATCAGTCCACTGCCCGCTTTTGATGCCATTTCCGAACTGGATGACACCAGTCCCGCTGCTCCCATGTCCTGGATGCCTACGAGAATATCGCTGTGGTCCTGGATCAGTTCCAGACACGCTTCCATCAGAAGTTTTTCCATAAATGGATCGCCGACCTGTACAGCTGAACGCTCTGCCTCTTCTTCATCACTGAATTCTTCTGAAGCAAAAGTTGCGCCGTGAATGCCATCCCGACCTGTTTTGGCTCCCACATACATGATCGTATTACCGATTCCTTTGGCTTGCCCTTTTTGAATATCCTCATGGTCGATCAGACCGACACACATGGCATTGACCAGCGGGTTCCCTCTGTAGACGGGATCAAAGGCAATTTCTCCGCCGACTGTCGGAATCCCGATACAGTTGCCGTAGCCGCCGATTCCTGCCACGACTTCTTCAAGCAGATACTTTGTCCGTTCGTTGTCGAGTTCACCGAACCGTAAAGAATCCAGCATCGCAATCGGACGGGCACCCATACTGAAAATATCACGAATGATGCCTCCGACACCTGTCGCCGCCCCTTCATAAGGTTCAACAGCTGATGGATGGTTATGACTTTCCGCTTTAAATACGACGGCCTGCCCGTCCCCAATATCAACGATTCCGGCGCCCTCACCAGGACCTTGAAGCACTTGAGGTCCCTCTGTCGGAAATTTTCTCAATACCGGTTTGGAATTTTTATACGAACAGTGCTCGCTCCACATAACTGAAAACAGGCCAGTTTCCGTATAGTTAGGCAGACGTTTGATTATGTCCTCGGAAATCATGCGGTATTCTTCATCCGTCAGTCCCCACTGAGCATAGATTTTCTGATCTCTGATCTGTTCGGCCGTCGGTTCATGTAATGTTTTCATACCTCTGCAGTCTCCTTTATAAAGTTCTTGACCATCGATTCGAAAAAGCGCAGCCCGTCACTTGAGCCTAAAAGATCTTCGACAGCCCGCTCAGGATGCGGCATCATACCCAGAACATTGCCTTGTTTGTTTATAATCCCTGCGATATTTTCAACTGAGCCGTTCGGGTTGTCTGACGCATAGGTGAATATGATCTGATCGTTGGCTTTCAGTTCCGCAAGTGTCTCTTCGTCACAGTAATAATTCCCTTCGCCATGAGCGACAGGTATCATGAGGCGTTCCTTATCGCCATATTCAGAGGTAAATTTCGTCTGATTATTGACCACTTCCAGTTCCAATGTCTTACAGATAAAATGAAGGTTGTCGTTACGCTGCAAAGCCCCAGGCAGAAGTCCTGCTTCAACTAAAATCTGGAATCCGTTGCAGGTACCAAAGACTGGCTTGCCTTCCTCTGCAAAACGGGTCACTTCACTCATCACATTTGAAAAGCGGGATATGGCACCACTTCTTAAGTAATCACCATACGAAAAACCTCCAGGAAGCAGGACACCATTAAAGCCGTCCAGACTTTCTGCAGTGTGAGGCACGTATTCAGCTTCTTCTCCTACACCGTCTATAATTGCATGAAGCAGGTCAACATCACAATTGGAACCTGGAAACTGGATCACTGCAAATCGCATGCTTACACCGTCTCCTTTACTCGTTCAATTTCATAGCGGTAGCTTTCCATCACAACGTTTGCCAGAAGCTTGTCGCAGATGGTTTCAATGACTTCTTCAACTGAACGGCTGTCAGTATCTGACACTTTGATTTCAAAATACTTCCCGATACGAATATCTTCAATTTCATCGAAGCCCATGCGGTGAACGGCCCCTCTTACCGCTTCTCCCTGAGGATCCAGAATTGATTCTTTATAGGTTACATATACTTTTACGTTATACATGAGTCACTTCTCCTTTTAATCTGTAGTCAGACGGTCGAGTACTTCTTGATATAGTGGGATAATGTCGCCGAGATCCTGCCTGAAGACATCCTTGTCCAGACGATCGTTCGTCTTTTCATCCCATAGACGGCATGTGTCCGGTGAAATTTCATCTGCCAGAATGATTTGTTCTTTCACAGTCTTTCCAAATTCCAGCTTGAAGTCGATCAATCTGATACCGGCCTCTTTATAAATTTCAATCAGTGAATTGTTGATGTTGTGAGCCTGTCTTTTAATTTCGTCAATTTCTTTCTGGTCAGCCAGATTAAGTGCAAGCACATGATCATCATTAATGAGCGGATCGTTCAGTTCGTCATTCTTGAGGTAAAATTCCAACACAGGAAAGGCCAACTCCGTCCCCTCGTCTACACCCAGGCGCCTGGAAAAGCTTCCAGCAGCGACATTTCTGATGACCACTTCAAGACCGAACATATCCACTTTTTCAATCAGCTGATCCGTTTCAGACACTTCCCTGATGAAGTGACTTGGAATATCCATCTCCTTCAGCTTTTTGAAGATCACGCTGGTAATCTGGTTGTTCAGCTGCCCTTTACCGGCTATGGCTTCTTTCTTGGCTCCATTCCCAGCTGTGGCCTGATCTTTATACGTGACCCATAGAATGCTTGGTTCACTGGTCTCATATAATCGCTTTGCCTTTCCTTCATATAACAGGTCTCTCTTTATCAACTGAATACCCCTTTCAGGACTCGGTTAAACACGAATATTAAACATGCTTTTTTTGTAATCGTTCCGTTTTTGTCGGTACAGCTTTATCATAACTCGTCTATGAAATAGAGTCAACCTTTCAGCGTCTATTTATGGATGATATTTCGGCTAATGTTCGTGTTTTATATTTATAAAGCTGAATTTACAGTTTAAAACATTCTAATGTTTTGTAATTAACGAACATTAACAACTGTTTTTTTCCTTTGGAAATGATATTACAAACAGGATTTCGTAATACTATTCACAAAATTCAATTGAGAATAATTCTCAATTAGAGTATGCTTAATTATAATCAATTCGCTGACAGACTCACACTTAGGAGATGATTCACATGCAGATATACTGGACAACCCTTGTAGACGTCATTGATGAAGCTACAGATACAAAAACGTTCTACCTGGATCTCCCAGAGGGCTTCACCTGGGAAGAAGGCGCGCACACTCACCTGGCACTGGAAGGATTCAATAGCGGAGAAAAACCTGACAAAGGGCTGGTTAGGCACATGTCGATCGCAACCCTTCCAGAAGAAAAGACGATCGGTATCACTACTCGCCTTAGAGCAGAGCGCTCAAGATACAAGACTCATTTGTCTGAACTTAAAAGCGGAAGCTCAGTTGCCCTGTTCAAGACACATACAAATATCCCGTTGAAGCGAGAAAACAGACCTGTTTATCTGTTGTCGTGCGGGGTCGGTATCGCTTCATTCAGACCTCTTGTTCTGCAGTACTTAAATGATTCTAATGGAATAGACTCTCTCCATTCTCTGAATATCGACTCGTCTGGTGAACAGCTCTTCTCCGGTTTGTTTGAACAAGAGTCATATCCGTCTCTGACAGCTCAGTACGTCACTGACCGTCCGGATTACTATGAGAAAGTAAACAAGCTGGCTGAGGACACTCACGGCATCTTCTACATTGTCGGCAGCGATGACTTCCTTAGAGAAACCATCGCCACCTTGCGTGAACTTGGGATTTCTGATGAGCAGATCACGATCGATAAGCATGAACGTTTTCGTTCAGATTTTCTTGGCTGAACAGGTCTAAAAAAATAAAAAGAGACGCCATTCTTTGAAATGGCGCTCATTATTGCATTCGGGGTAGTTGTTCGGATCCCGTTTAGGCTTCTTTCATTCCTGGATGGGAAGCGAGCGACGATTCATTTTGATAACGAATGCCTCATATCTCACTTTTATGAGGCATTCGCCCGATCGATTGAGAGCTCAACGTCTCATAACCTACTTTTATGAGGCATTCGTCCGATCGATTGAGAGCTCAACGTCTCATAACCTACTTTTATAAGGCATTCGTCTATATGGACTAGAGCTGTTCGTGCCCCTTTACGGATAAATAAATCTTCATAGGCGGTAATTCCCATATATATAGAAAAAAGGCTGCATTACTCTTCTACTCGGGAGTAATGCAGCCTTTTTTATCTGAATCTACTAGGTTATACCTAGAACACTACTGTGAACTACCCACCACTTAAATCCTCCGGATTTTGAAGTGGGGGCTTCCTACGAACTCCATTCTTGTCTGCACAGGTTTCATGCAGACAGAGGAATCGGATATGGGTAGGCTCAAAAGGCAGTCCCTGCCTCATAGGTTTTCTTTTACTTGGCTAACGCCAAGGAATACTCAGTAGGCTTGGTTGTCGCCTATATAGACTTGGTTATCGTCTATATATAAAGTATACCAAATGAGAATGACATTAACCACTTCAAGCTATCGCTTGACCGAAATTCATCTCCCACTTTCACTGGTGCTTCGCACCCATACGCTTAGAAGTGGGAGACTTCTTTCGGAATTACGTTAAAGTAGATACTGTTTATTTCTGAAAATACCGTTTCGCATTTTTGTAACACACATTTTCCACCAGTTGCTTAAGAAGTGCAGGTTTATCCGGGAACTTGCCGCTTTCGACCTGTTCGCCGACAAAGTTGCAGAATATGCGGCGGAAGTAATCATGTCGAGGATAGGATACGAAACTTCTTGAATCAGTCAGCATCCCTACGAAATGCATCAGCAGCCCATGATCCGCCAGGGTTTCCATTTGTCTAAGCATTCCCTGTTCCGTATCATTGAACCACCAGCCGGCACCGAACTGAACTTTGCCTTTGATACCTTCTTCATTGGACTGGAAATTAGCCACTGCACTGGCAACAGTGTGGTTATGTTCAGGATTCAAGTTATAGACAATCGTTTTCGGCAGCTTGCCTTCTTTGTCCATAGCATCCAGCAATGAATTCAGATGCACCGCAACTTTTGACTGGTCAAAGATGGAATCGACGCCTACATTTGCGCCGGCCTGTTCAAATAGCCGTGTATTCATATTTCTGATCGCTCCAAAATGGATCTGCATGATCCAGCCTCGGTCATGATACAACTGACCTAAATCGACGAGCAGACGCGTCATCCATTTCGCCTTGTCAGTATCTGAAACTGATTCTCCGGCTTTATAAGAAGCGAAAATTCGCTCGATATCCTCATCTGAAGCTTCTTCGTAAAGCAGCTCGGTGATGCCGTGATCGGAAATAAGTGCCCCATGCCGGTCAAAATGATCGATACGGTCCTCTATGATTTCAAGGAACGTACCATAGTCAGCTGCCTGTTTTCCGGTCAGCTCCTCAAGTCTTGATACATCTTCGGCTGACAGATCGTACAGTTCATCCGGCCTGAATGACGGCGCCACTTTGACATCAAACGCCTCTTTTTCAGCAATCTGCTTATGATACTCGAGCGAATCGAAAGGTGTATCCGTTGTACCGATAAATTCTACATTGGATTTTGCAATCAATGACTGTGCCGTCATGTCTTCCTCTTTCAGCTGACGATTAGCCTCGTCATAAATGGTTTCCCAATTGTCGCTTCCAAGCAGCTCTTCAATACCGAAATACTCTTTCAGTTCCAGTTGGGTCCAGTGGAATAACGGATTGCCCAGAGCCATTTCTGCCGTTTCCGCCCAGGCTTTGAACTTCTCTTTAGATGATCCATTTCCAGTAATAAGCTCTTCAGACACTCCATTAGCCCGCATCGCCCGCCACTTGTAATGATCTCCAGCCAGCCATAATTCGGTAATGTCTTCAAACGCATGATCCTCAGCGATTTCTTTAGGATCAAGGTGGCAGTGATAGTCAATGATTGGCAGATCCCTGGCTATTTGATGATACAAAGTTTTAGCCGTCTCATTTTGAAGCATAAAATCCCCATGAATAAACGTCATAGTTACCCTCCGTTGGTTTGTTTACATATTATACAAACCTTATTCTAAAGAGAAACGAATCCGGTTACAAGTGGTTTTATCTTCAAATTTATTTTTCCATCTTCTGTGCTTATGTGTGTAAAGAAAAACTCAAAAAAAAGCCCTGATTATGTAAATTGGGACTTGAGACCTATATTAATCAGGAATGATTATGTTACAATTATTTTAATTTATTAACGCATATATAATAATAGTTACAGGGAGATCGTTTTATGCGCATCGGGGAAAAGATTCGATTTCTAAGAGAAAAAGAAGAACTGTCGCAGCGAAAACTGGCTAAGTCCATGTGCGTCAGCCGTCAGACCGTATCCCGGTGGGAAAACGGGTATTCACTTCCAGAAAGTGAATCAGTCATTCTGCTGGCAAAAACTTTCGGGTATCCTATTGAATGGTTTCTGAAAGACGCATATGGAGTTGACTATCTTACCAGCAGGCCATCCGAAAAGCTAAACGAGAGCCCGAATACAGATGCTGATCTAGTCGCATCTGAACAAGGTGGTAAGCAGTCAAAATCAGTATTAAAGAAGCTGTTTCGTCCATTACATAAATAGAATACAGGCAAAAAGACCGGTATTCCTCATGAAGGAGACCGGTCTTTTCAGTGATTATAGGACTTTGGACAGGAAATCCTGAGTCCGTTCATTCTGAGGATTAGAGAAAATCATGTCTGGGGTACCTGATTCGACAATATAGCCGTCATCCATAAACAGGACACGATCGGCAACTTCTCGGGCAAAGCCCATTTCGTGAGTCACCACAACCATGGTCATTCCGGACTGAGCTAAGTCTTTCATTACTTTCAGAACCTCTCCGACCATCTCCGGATCCAATGCTGATGTCGGTTCATCGAACAGCATCACATCGGGATCCATCGCTAGAGCTCGGGCAATCGCTACACGCTGCTGCTGTCCACCTGATAAGCTGGACGGATATGCATCTTCCTTGTCTCCCAGCCCGACCTGTCTCAGAAGTTTGACCGCAGTCTGATCAGCCTGATGCTTGTCGACCCCTTTCGATTTTACTGGTGCAATCGTCAGATTCTGTTTCGCCGTTTTGTGAGGAAACAGATTGAACTGCTGGAAAACCATACCCATTTTCTGACGCAGCTGGTTCAGGTCTTTTTCATTCAGACCTGTCAGCGTAGTCCCTTCGAAAACGATCTCCCCATCAGAAGGTTCTTCAAGCAAATTCAAGCAACGCAGAAACGTTGATTTCCCGGAACCGGAAGGGCCGATTACTACAACCACTTCCCCCTGGCTGAATTCTTCGTTTATATCTTTCAGTACTTCATTTTTTCCAAATGACTTTTTCAAATGATTCACTTTAATCATGATTCATTCTCCCTTCATAGAAGTTCAAGAGTTTCGTCAGGCTGAAGGTCAGCGCAAAATAGATCAGCATAGTGATGAACAGCGGCAGGATTCCCTGGAAGGAAATAGAACGCACCACTCGTGTCTGGAAAATCAGTTCGCCGACACCAATGACTGATACAATGGACGACTCTTTAATAATGGTAATGAACTCATTACCTAGTGCAGGCCAGATATTCTTAAGGGCCTGAGGGAAGACGATGTAGCGCATGGAATCATTCTTACTCATACCTAAACTTCTCGCAGCCTCATCCTGTCCTTTGTTGACAGAATTGATTCCACTTCTTATGATCTCAGCAATGTATGCCCCGGAGTTGAGCGAGACAGCAATGATCCCTGCAGTCAGGGCCGGCAAATTGAAAAACATACCTGACGCGAAGTAGATGAACATAACTTGAATGAGAAGCGGCGTTCCTCGTACAAACTCCACATAAGCGGTTGCCAGTTGTTTAACCAGGAACACTTTAGACAGTCGCATGAGTGCCAGCAGTGATCCTAAAATTAGACCGAAGAACACGGCAGACGCTGAAATCAGCAAAGTGATCAGTGTCCCATCAAGGAAATATTCCCAGTAGCTTGCAATAAACCCTGCTTCTATTTCTTCCCCATCTTCATCCAGTTCCGTCTGAGCCATATATTCGCCTGCTTTGGCTAGATACTCTTCTATCAGATTCTGTTCTTTTATTTCAGCCAAGCTTTCATTCACTGCATCAACTAGTGAATCTTCTCCTTTTCTGAAGGCAATCGCTGAACCCTGGTCATCATCGTCCATTTCAAATCCACCTACAAAAGTATGCAGATCCTCGTCATGACCAGCGTGCGCTTCAGCATTTGGCCCCTGCATAACGATTGCTTCGATTCGGTTAGTTTTCAAAGCAAGCAGTAAATCATTTAAGTCTGTCAGACTCATGATTTCTGCATCCGGAATCTGCTCAGCGAGCTCTTCCTGAAGTGACCCGGACTGTACACCAACTGTCAATCCTCTCAATGATTCGATTGAATCGTAGATATCCTCATCTTCCGCACGAATCATAATATTCTGGAAAGTACGGAAGTAAATATCCGAGAAATCTACATTTCTACGACGTTCAGCAGTCGGAGTCATTCCCGCAATGACTACATCGACGTTTCTGGCTTCCAGAGCCGGCAGCAGACTGTCAAATCCAATGTCCTGAATTTGAAGTTCCACTCCAAGATCATCCGCAATTTTCTGCGCAATCATCATATCCATTCCTACGACCTGGCGTTCACCGTCGACAACTGCATAGAATTCGAATGGCGGAAAGTCGGCACTTGTTCCAACGACTAGGACACCCTGATCCTGAACACGCTGCAGTGCCGATCCATCTTCAGCCGACACCGGTTCTGCCGGAATGAATAATATACTGAATAAAATAAGTAATGCTATAAATCCTTTTACGCCCTTCATCATACGCCTTATCCCCTTTAGTTCTGTTTTGACTTAAAAAGAATCATACCATCATAAATATAATTATGCAATATAATTTATGAAAAAAGGTATATTTTGTTTAAAAAACATGATATCTGCATTATTTATGTATATTAAAGATCCGTTTACATACTGTTAAATTGGACGGAGGGCTCTTGGAACCAGCTCAGTGGTTCCTTCCTTCTTGAGTTGGTCGTAAGATCTTTCTTGGAACCCACTCGGCTGTTCTTTTCTCCCGAGTTGGTCGCAAGATACATCTTAGAGCCCACTCATCGGCTCATTTCTCCCGAGTTGGTCGCAAGATACATCTTAGAGCCCACTCACCGGCTCATTTCTCCCGAGTTGGTCGCAAGATGCGTCTTAGAGCCCACTCACCGGCTCATTTCTTCCGAGTTGGTCGCAAGATGCGTCTTAGAGCCCACTCACCAGCTCATTTCTCCCGAGTTGGTCGCAAGATACATCTTAGAGCCCACTCACCGGCTCATTTCTCCCGAGTTGGTCGCAAGATGCGTCTTAGAGCCCACTCACCGGCTCATTTCTTCCGAGTTGGTCGCA
>NZ_BAAGIQ010000036.1:0-21175 GCF_054658175.1 Alkalibacterium sp. s-m-28 | reverse complement strand
TCAGTCGTGCATTGACTTTTAAACGAATAATATACTTCACTTTTTCTTGCTCGCATAACTCATAGATCTCAGGTTTGGCAAAGCCACTGTCCCCTCGGACAGTTAAAAACATATCACATGAGTGCTGTTTGTGTTGAGAGATGATGTCTGCTAAAAAGACTTCTGCATTGTTAGACGTGTACACATTGCCCGGACGAAGTTCGGCACCCAGAAACAGACCAGTCAGTCCATCAAAAGCCACTAAGGGATGATAACCCGTTGTTCCGTAGTGAGTATTGAAATCAGTCTGTTCTTGTTTTCCGAAGGTGTCTGAGTGAGTAGAATCCACGTCAATGATCATATGCTGTGTATTTTTTTGGCCGATATAGATAGTGGTCAATGCCTTGGCAATTGATTGAAGTTGAACGATATTCTCCTCCGACAGTTGATGAATAAAACGAGAAACCATCGACTGTGAACCTAAGGTCGTTTTATTTAGCCCCTGCTGAAAAACTGGATCGTGACGTAGCCAATTGGCTGAAGAATCCGTTGAGTAACCGGCTATTAACTGCACAAGAACCTGCATAAATAAATCAATATAGTCATGTGTACAATAGTTTCTTGAATCGTCAATATGCAATAACTCGTTAACCAGCTCTTTGAACTTGATCTTATGAAAAAATTCAAAGAGTAAAAGGAGACCGGAATCATTGGATAATTGACCGCCATCGTTTGACATAACCAAATGGGGATTGAATTGTAGTTGCTTTTCTTGTAAAGTTGACATTGAGCACACCTCTTGTTTTTGTTGTTTTGATCGACTTTACAATAACATAGAGTGTGCTCTTTTTGTATATTTTTTTCTTCACCCAACGGGTGAATAAGGAATAGATTGATAAACCTTATCAAAGCGGGATAAATGCCTGTTATGACAAAGTACTATGAATTATTCAGGAAACAATAATTATTTTTAACTTATCCCTTGACATTTATTTTTATACTTGCTAACATTGTGAGCACAGTTAGTTAATGACTGAAACCAATTGAGGAGTGTTTAACATGAATAAAGAATTAAACAACTTAATCACGCCACAATTGAATCGTTATTACTTTAGCTTCTTTAGAAACAATCTATGGAGGCTAGAGCACTTTAAGCTGTCTTAAAAAACAGTGCCCCATAGATTCCATCAGGACATCGAATGGGCGCACACTATAAATGAACTATTAATTTATATATGTGAATTTAACCAACGCTGCATTCGATTATCCTGTTTAAGTAAAACAGATAACCGGATGCAGCTTTTTGTTTATCCTGAAGTCGGTTGGGATGGCAAGTCAGCTTATTTGGTTGTCTGACACGAAGCAACTGTACACACCAAGTTACTAAGATATGTCAGTGGAGGAGATCAGATGATTATTCACACATTAGGGCCGGAAAGTACAGACAGTTACGCCGCAGCCCAGTCGTTACTACAGGCAGAGGAGGATGACATTGTTGGCTATCCGTCATTCGATACCATCCTTCATGAACTCGAACGGCTCAAAGGCGACTGCGTTCTGTTTCCCGTAGCCTTTCAGAGTGCCAGAAAACCCTATGGATGGAAAGAATTCAACTACGATTATTGGGAGAAAATAGAGCTGCTTCAAGTTTTCGCAAAGAAAACCAAGCCGATGGTTCTGGTAGAAAATCGAGACAGAAAAATGGACAGCGCCATGATTCATCCGGCAACAGAGATTTTTCTGGAAAAATACTTGAACAAAGTGAATGAGACACTTCCGATCACCTACACTGACAGCAAGATCAAAGCCTGGACTGCTTTTAAAAATATGGGTCTGAAATACACGATTATCAGCGAAGATGTGTTTGAAAAGGAAAAAAAAGACAATTATCAGATTGTTGAGCGTTATGAGCCTCAAATGGTCTGGTGCTTGTATAAAATAAAAGATGAAGAGGAGAAAATAAAATGATTATTGTATTAAAACAGGGAACAGGTTCAAAAGCGATTAAAGAAATTACAAAGAAGGTTGAAGAACAAGGGGTATCAGTCAGTCATTTCTCAGATATAAAACGAGACTTTCTAGGTGTGATTGGAGATACTAGTGCTATTACACATCGTCTACAGGCACGTCCGGAAGTCGAGCAGATCGTCAGAGTTGAAGAGCCGTACAAGCGGGCCAACCGTAAGTTTCATCCGGAAAACTCGATTATAGAAGTTGGTCAGGAAACTATCGGTGGAGACCAGCTGGGGATTATTGCCGGCCCGTGTTCTGTAGAAAGTGAAGAACAGATTGTTGACGTAGCGAAACGAATCAAGAAAGCTGGGGCCAATTTCTTAAGAGGGGGAGCGTTCAAACCGCGTACATCTCCGTACAGCTTCCAGGGACTGGAACTTGAAGGGCTGCGTATGCTTCAGACGGCCAAGGCAGAAACAGGCCTGCCAATTGTTACTGAGCTGATGTCGACTAAATGGATCGATGAATTCGTAGAATCCGTTGATTTGATCCAGATCGGCGCTCGTAATATGCAGAACTTTGACTTGTTGAAAGAAGTAGGGAAAACGAAGACCCCTGTCCTTCTTAAACGTGGACTGTCTGCAACTTACAAGGAATGGTTGATGTCTGCGGAATACATCATGTCAGAAGGAAACGAGAACGTTATTCTCTGTGAACGAGGCGTCCGCACGTTCGAACCGGAAACGCGTAACACACTAGATATTCAGGCGGTACCGGTCATCAAAAAACTGTCTCACCTGCCGATAATTATCGATCCAAGCCACGCGGGCGGTATGTCTTACCTGGTTGAAGCTGGAGCAAAAGCAGGGATCGTCGCAGGAGCAGATGGGCTGATGATCGAGGTACACAATGATCCGGAAAACGCATGGAGCGACGGAGAACAGTGCCTGACACCAGACGAATTCGGACTTCTGATGGAGAAAGCCGAGAAGCTGGCATCAGTTGAAGGCCGTACTGTTCCTCTATCCACTCAGAAAGTATCTAATTAAGGAGTCATTCAGATGAATGAATTGAACGTCAACTTGCCGCAGGCGTCTGTATCATATGCGATTAAAATTGAAAAAGGGCTGCTTCAGAAAGTCGGGAAAGAAGTGGCTCAACTGACTAAAAGTCGACGAGTCGCCGTCATCACTGACAGAAATGTCGACAGCTATTACGGGGCTGCAGTTGAACAGCAGCTGGCTGATGAAGGCTTCGAAGTCAGCATGATCGTTCTGCAGCCGGGTGAGCAGACGAAGACACTCTCGATGATGCCCCAAATCTTTTCCCAGCTTATTGAAGCGGGACTGACCAGAAGCGATGTGATCGTTGCTTTAGGCGGTGGCGTAATAGGTGATATAGCAGGCTTTGCGGCTGCCTCTTACCTTAGAGGTATCGATTTAGTTCAGATCCCGACCTCCCTGCTCGCTCAAGTCGACAGCAGTGTCGGCGGAAAAGTAGGAGTGGATCTGCCGGAAGGGAAAAACCTGGTTGGATCCTTCTATCATCCGACACAAGTCATAATCGATCCGGAGGTTTTGAATACCTTGACGGATCACTACTTTGCGGACGGCATGGCTGAAGTCATCAAATACGGATGCATCTGGGATGCAGATTTTTTTGACAGTCTTTTAAAGCTTGAATCAAGAGATGCAGTGATGACAGAGATTGAATGGATCATTGCTAGATGCTGCGACATCAAGCGAGAAGTTGTCGAGCAGGATGAGAAAGACAAGGGGCTGCGCATGCTTCTGAATTTCGGACATACGCTCGGACATGCGATCGAAGCCTACTATCACTATGAACACATTACACATGGACATGCAGTGGCAATCGGTATGGCAACCTTGACCGAAATTTCCGAAGCCAGACAGCTGACTGAAGCAGGAACAGCTGATCAGATACGACACGTGCTGAACATGCACCAGCTGCCATCTGAGCTGGAGGATACAAAGGCGTATAATGACATTCTTTCGTTTGTAAGAAAAGACAAGAAACAGCTCAACAATCAGCTCCATGTCGTTCTTCTCAACTCGATCGGCACGGCAGCTACTCATCAGACAGACGTCAGCTTTTTTGACTCACTTAGAACAGGAGGACAGGACCATTGACGGATTTAACACTTACACCAGATAGACTACAAGGAGACGTGACAGTGCCTCCATCTAAGAGCCTGGCACACAGAGCGATCATTTGTGCCGCACTGGCTGAGGGAACAAGCACGATCAGTAACATTCAGTTTTCCGATGACATTAAAGCCACGATTCAGGGAATGCGTGCCATGGGTGCTGAAATTAATGAGGAGGAAAGTGTTCTCACAATTCATGGGGTCGGCCTTCAGTCTACAAGCGTGGTGAATGATCAGTCTGAAGGGAAAGAATCAGATCCAGTTCGGACGATCGACTGCAATGAGTCTGGGTCGACATTAAGATTTCTTGTGCCTGTAGCGACTTTATTTGAAGGAAAGACCCGTTTCACCGGACGAGGGAAACTTGGTCAGCGTCCTTTGACGCCATACAAAGATTTATTTGAAAAACAGGGACTGGACTACGACTTAAAGGGCACGGAGCGTCTTGATCTTGTCATTGGGGGACACCTTTCACCGGATACCATCGAAATGAGAGGAGACATCAGCTCACAGTTCATCACAGGCCTTCTGATGACTCTGCCTTTTTTAAATGGCGAATCCAGAATTCACGTGACAACGCCTCTTGAATCCAAAGGCTATATCGATCTGACTTTACACGTATTTGATCTGTTTGGACTTGAAATCAAAGTTGAGGATGAGGGCCAGACTTTTGTGATACCGGGTAATCAGAAGATGCAGGCAGCGGATTATGCTGTAGAAGGCGATTTTTCTCAGGCAGCATTCTTCCTCACAGCTAATCATATCGGAAATGATATCAGTCTATCTGGGCTCGACAGTCAGTCGCTGCAGGGGGACAAGGCTATACTGGACATTCTGAATAAACTGTCTGATGAAACAGAACGTGTAATCGACGGGTCTCAGTTTCCGGACATCATTCCAACAGCAGCTCTGGCAGCTGCTTTGAGTAAAGGTCACACGCGGTTCACCAATCTGGAGAGACTTAAGATCAAAGAAAGTGACCGTCTTGCAGCTACGCAGAAAGAACTCGAAGCGCTTGGAGCAGATATACAAGTTGAAGGCGATAGTCTCGTCATTCAAGGCGTGGATCAGCTCAAAGGGGGAGTGACGGTCTGGAGCCACAGGGACCACCGGATGGCTATGATGCTGGGGATTGCCTCTACGCGATGCGAAGAACCTATTACAATAAATGACACAGAATGTGTGGCAAAATCATACCCGCATTTCTGGGAAGACTTCAAACTATTAGGAGGACAATTTAAATGAGTGGCATTTGGGGAAAAAACTTGAGCTGTCTTTATTTGGTGAATCTCACGGAGACGCCATAGGAATTACAATCAATGGGCTGCCGCCAGGCTTTGAAATTGATCTGGACCAGGTACAAGTTGAAATGGCCAGACGCGCACCTGGCAGCAGTGATCTGACGACGCCACGTAAAGAAAAAGATCTGCCGGAAATTCTGAGCGGATTCCTGGACGGGAAAACGACAGGGGCACCTTTGACAGCTATTATCAGAAATACGAATACACGATCAAAAGACTATAGCCTGCTTAAAGACGTGATGCGACCTGGTCAGGCAGATTACCCTGGACGAATGAGATACAAAGGTCATAATGACCACCGTGGCAGCGGACATTTTTCCGGACGGATTACCGCACCGATCGTATTTGCCGGAGCGATCTGCCAGCAGTGGCTGAAGCAAAAAGGCGTAACAGTCAGCTCCCATATCCAGTCAATCGGAAACATTGAAGATCAGCGGTTTGCGGACCAGAAAGAGGTCACCCACGAACAGGCGGAAGCGTTCAAGAAAGACCAGCTGCCTTTATTCGATGGTGAAAAGAAAGAAGCGATCCGGGATCTTATTCTCGAAGCGAAAGAAGAAGGAGATTCCGTTGGAGGCGTTGTTGAAACCTTTGTGCTAGGCATCCCGGCAGGATACGGGAATCCGTTCTTCGATTCAGTGGAATCCACACTGGCTCATCTTGTATTTTCCGTCCCGGCAATCAAGGGAATCGAATTCGGTTCCGGCTTCGATATCACCAGAATGAAAGGGTCCGAAGCCAATGATGAATACTACTACGATGAAAACGGTCAGGTGAAGACGCGCTCGAACAATAACGGAGGCATCATCGGAGGCATCACATACGGCATGCCGATCGTTTTCCGATCAGCAGTCAAACCACCGGCATCGATCAAGAAGAAACAGCAGACGATCAACGTCAGAGAGGGAAAAGCTGCCGAGCTAGAAGTCGAAGGCCGCCACGATCCTTGTATCGTTCCACGTGTCCTGCCCGTCCTTGAAGCAGTGACGGCTATTGCACTGACCGATCTGATTTTGGGAGGAAACTAAATGACTGAACTGGACCAATGCCGAGAGGAGATTGACCTGATCGATCAGCAGCTGACGGCCTTATTTGAAAAACGGATGGAAACAGTACTGAAAGTCGGCGAGTACAAGAAGGCACATGATCTGCCTATTCTCGATGCAGGAAGAGAAGAAGCTGTGATCAAGAAAAACATCGAACGGCTCAGTAATCCAGCTTTCCACCGCGAGCTATCAGACTTCTACCAGGCACTGATGGCTATTACTAAAGAGACGCAGCAGAGGCTCATGGATGAATCGGAAGACTGAACACATAAAAAGACAAGCAGAATCCCCATTCAGGGATTGCGCTTGTCTTTTTCTAGTTATCTGATTTGTCCTTCGCCAAAGACAATGTATTTTGAAGAGGTCAGTTCAGGCAGTCCCATTGGGCCGCGGGCATGTAGTTTCTGAGTGCTGATCCCGATCTCGGCACCGAATCCGTACTCGAATCCGTCGGTAAATCGTGTCGATGCATTGATGTAAACCGCTGCAGTATCGACTTCACGGTGGAAGCGCTGGCCGGCAAAGTAATCAGACGTGACGATGGCTTCCGAGTGACCCGTGCTGTACTGATTGATATGCGCAATGGCTTCATCCAGGGAATCGACCACTTTTATAGCCAAGATGTAATCCAGGAATTCCGTTGCCCAGTCTTCTTCAGTAGCCGGAACGGACTCACTCAAAATAGCGGCAGCCCGGTTATCGGCTCGCAGTTCAACATTCCATTCAGCCAAGGCATCTTCAATGACTGGTAGATAATCTTCTGCTACATCTTTGTGGATCAGCAACGTTTCTGCGGCATTACAGACTGAAGGACGGTCTGTTTTAGCGTTGACGATGATGTCTCTGGCCATATCACGGTCAGCCGTCTGATCGATGTAGACGTGGACGTTTCCAGTTCCAGTCTCGATCACTGGTACCGTCGCGTTCTCGACCACTGCCTTGATCAGATTAGCTCCCCCACGAGGAATAAGAACATCAAGGTAGCGGTTCAGCTGCATCATCTCTCTGGCCGTTTCACGAGAGGTGTCTTCAAGGAGCTGAATCGAGTCAGTCGGAAGGGTGCTCTGTCCCAGTGCCTGACGCAGGCTCTGCACGATGGCTTTATTCGAGTTGAATGCCTCTTTGCCGCCGCGAAGAATCACGACGTTTCCCGATTTGAAGCAGAGTCCGGCTGCGTCTGAAGTGACGTTGGGACGTGCCTCGTAAATGATCCCGATCACGCCAAGCGGAACCGACTGCTTGCCGATCTTCAGGCCCGCGTCATTGGTCCACATGCTGTCCACTAGACCAACTGGATCTGGCAGAGAGACGATATCTTTAAGTCCCTGAGCCATAGCGGCAATACGGTCAGCAGTCAGTGTCAGTCGGTCCAGTAACGAATCACTGATGCCAGCTTCTCTGGCCCGATCGGTGTCTTTTTTATTTTCTTCTATTATAAAGTCAGTTGAATCGATCAAGGCGTCTGCCATAAGGGCGAGGGCCTCATTTTTTTCATTCGTTGTAGCCTGGGCAAGCTGTCGCTCGGCTTTCTTAGCTCGCTGACCGAGTTCAATAAGGCTTGTCATGTTGTGTCATCCTTCCTGATGTTCTGTTTTCTTAATCAAAGGGTGAAAATAGGGTCCCTATTTTCTCTCCTGACAAGATGCGGAACAGAATAGATAAATCTTCTCCGTTAGCCAGGATCATATTCTTCTTTGCTTCCAGTACGATTTGAGCTGCGTTCAGTTTGGTGATCATTCCACCGGTCCCGAACTTTGTCGAAGAGTCCTGTGCCAGTGAAAGAATGGTGTCGTTGATTTCGCTGATTGTATCGAATCGACTGGCGTCTTTGTATTTCATCGGGTTCTTGTCGTAGAAGCCGTCGATATCTGAGAGCATGACCAGCAGATCGGCATCGGTCAGTTCCAGAACAATGGCAGACAGGGTGTCGTTATCCCCGAAGCGCGTCAGATGATCCAGTTCTTCAACGGAGACCGTATCGTTTTCATTGACGATCGGAATCACGTGTTTCAAGAGAAGCTGCTCGAAAGTATTGACCGTGTTCTGACGGCTGACCGGGAAGTCGGTCACGTCTTTTGTCAGAAGAATCTGGCCGACCTGGTGGCCGTAATTATAGAAGAATTGACTGTACAGACTCATCAGTTCCGTCTGACCGATCGAGGCAATGGCCTGCTGCTCGGGAATCGTGACCGGACGTTCAGTCAGATTCATGCGGGCTAGGCCGACACCGATCGCCCCAGACGAGACAAGAATGATTTCCTTGCCCTGATTCTTCAAGTCGCTCAGGACAAAGGACAGTTTCTCCATCTGCTGGAGGTTGATTGCGCCATTCGGATACATGATGGTACTGGTCCCTACTTTGATTACGACCCGTTTGCTTTGTTTAATTGATTCACGTAAGTGTTCTGTCATAATTATTATTTCACCCAATCTGATACAGAGTAAAAGTCATTTGCTAACTTTAAAATAGTATAACAAGTTATGTTTGAAAATGCCAGATGGTTTGAGACTTGGATACGTTTAATATAAGGCTAAAATAGGTTTGAGTATGGATGAAATCAATCGGAGCGGAAGTTGTTTTACCGTATGTGCGGATCTTACTACAGTTTAGAGATCCATTAATAGAAGAAACTCTCGTTACAAGAGGATTAACTGGATGTCTTATCCAATTTACATCAAGGAAGTATAACTAGACGGGATCTAGTTATACTTCCTTGAAATATTTCCGGCAAAAGTGTCACCAGGAAGGCTCTAGCGGCAGTTAGCGGTGCAATAAGTTCTAAAACTGTAAGTAGACGTCTTATAGCTTGATTATCACTCAGGTGAAGCAGGCTGAAATGCAATTAAATTGCGTCTACTTCTATTTAACCAGGATCAAACTATTCTAAACTGGAGATAGAAGCAGATCCAACTGCAGCTTAGCTATAGCACAGCCGCCTCAGCTCCATCTAGACAGCAGCTCGACATCACATCCTCCCATTCCAGAGAAATAACCAGCAGAAGCCAGCCAAAAAGAAGCAAAACTGAAAACAGAAAAGCTTCAAATGGATGCGAATGCTATTCGCTTCCAAATAAAAAAGATAAACCGGGGAAGGGGGCCGCCGGTTTATCTTATAAGAGGTGGGACATAATTATAAAGGATTGATCTTGAAATCGAAGAGAATTATTTCGGTCGACCGGTCATTTTCCCGGTCTTCAAGTCCGAAGTAGCCGGAAAAGTCAGTACTGACCGAGTCAAGGTCAATGACCTGGAACATCGGACGACTATATCCGTCCTCTGAGTAATGGTTTTCATAAGCATAAACGTGTCCATTGACCAGCTGCATGCCTTGATTAAATGAATGATTGTAGTAATACACAGGCAGTCTGCCGATAGAAGGCGTGATCATGTCTGTTGAACCAAGTTCGTTTAATGATTCGTCAGTCACATTCCAGTCGTGCCAGTTAATCGTTTCTCCAAGGTCCTGTCCAACGATGACCTGTTCATCCTCGCTCAGGACAAGGGTCTCTCCTTTTTCGAATAAAGGAATCTCTTGAAAGTCACCGGTCTGGATATCATAGACATGAAAAGCGTCTGTCGTGTAGTCAGTGATTTCTCCATATTCGTCTTCCTCACCAGGCTGAAGGGATTTGAACGGGATGTACCGTTCGGTTCCTGTTGGAGAAAAAGAAATCTGAACGCTGCTTGAGTCAAGAGCCTGACCGACATTCACTTCGGGAGACAATGTGTCTTCCGGCTCATCGAAATTAAAGGTATAGATGTACCATCCATTTCCCATCTGTTCGTCAGCAACTTGAGTCACAATCGTCAGTTCAGGTGCATGATAGTAACTGGCCACAACTCCTTGATAAGAAGCGCCTTCCAGTCTTACTTCATAAGACTGCTCCTCTTCCGAGTCTTTATCAAACAGCGAGATATCGAGCATGTTGTCGTCGAACATTCTGCGCCAGTTGACATCGCTGGCCATAGCTGTGTAGACGATCTCATCGTCTGTCTCGGTGAAATTGCTTATATTTCTGGCCTTTCCTCGCATGAAGGAGCGGTAGTCACTGACATATCTGTTGGCAACGGGATTGTATACGTAATCCAGATGTCTGAAGACGGAGCGGTTATTAAGATAGGAGAAGTCTCCATCCTTAAATTCGAAGGTACTGCTTCTTCCAGAGGACTGAGTGCTGTAGATATTGCCTATAAAGAATAAAGCGTCCAGTTCATCGGCATTTCCTTCTTCAGTGACCAGTTTAATCTCCGGCAAGCGTGTACCCGCCTGTATCTGGTAGATCCCAAAAGCTGATAGAGTCAGAACACAAAGAAGCACAAAGCTGATCAGTTTCGAATATTTTGTCATGTGTCTGCTCCTTTCTAAATCGTTATTTTTTTATTTAGCAGATGACGGCTGATGAGAAGAGAAGTTATCCCGATTATTGTCATCAGAACAATAATGAGTGCCATAATTTCGGAATCGTAGAAAAGATAATAATTCTGCACGAGATCGGGCAGGAAGGCTGGAAATACCGCTATCAGAACCGTAACGACTCCATAGGCGATTCCTAATCCTAGTCCTTTGAACGAATAACTTCTTTCCAGTAGAATCACTGTAAAAAGCACAAGCATGAATGTCAGGCCGATTCCATTGGCTGACAGGAAATAAAATGAAGAGACCGGCAGGATCACTGTGAAAAGTGGATGTATATTAAGAGCCTGATCTAAAGTCATGCCGGACAGCCAGTCGTCAGGAACGATAGCAGAAACGATCTGAAAGCCGACCGCCAAAGAAATGATCTGAACAGCAATCAGACTGAAAATAGCAATATAGATGACGAACAGTTTCGAATAGAAAATCTGCATCCGAGGGACTGGAAGCATCAAAAGACGGTAAGCAAAGGTGTTCTTGCCCATCCATTCTCTATACCAGATAAAAAAGGAATAGAGAAGCAGTCCACTGATACCAAGAGTCGCGGGTGCCAGGAGCCACAGTGTTCTGGTGACGTCGTAAAAAGAGAAACTGCCGAATCGCTCGATTGCCTGCTGGGCAGTGACTGATTCTGTCTGCATGTATTCATTCATCCGGCCGACATAGCGCATAGGTGTGTATATGTAGCCGATCAGGTTAAGCAGCAGGGTCACACCGAGCAGAGTATAGAGAAACTTTGAGATACGATCCAGCTCGAACGCCGTCAGGTTAAGTAATGATTTCATATATTGTTTCATCCTGTGTAAACCTCCCTCATGACATCGATCACAGATTTTCCTTCTGTTTCACGCATGTGTTCCGCATTGAATACTTTATAAATTTTTCCTTCATCAAGCAGAATGACTTTATCCAGAAGGTGTTCAATGTCATTGATTTCGTGTGTTGTAATCAGCACGCCTCTGTCTTCCACCAGATAGCTGCTGAATACTTCGGTAATCTGTTCACGGGTAAAAATATCGATGCCGGAGAACGGTTCATCCATCAGAATATACTCGACATCGAGAGCCAGACCGAGAAGCAAATTGACTTTCGCCTGATTCCCTTTCGACAGATCACGCAATTTATCAGAAGCATTCAGCCTGAAGAATTTAAGAATGTCCTTGGCCCGTCTGGCATTCCAGGTATCATAATAGACATTCATGAAATCCATGCTTTCCTGAATCGTAAAGTGAGGCAGGGAGATGGACGCGTCAGGGATAAAAGCAATTTTATTATAGAGAGCTGGTACCAGGGTTTCGCCATCGATGGTCACAGACCCTTTGTTGACAGGGGTCAGGTTCATGATGGCATTCAGGATCGTCGTTTTACCGACCCCGTTCACGCCGACGAGACAGCTGATTTCTCCTTTTTCGATCGTAAAGGACACGCCGTTCAGGACTTTTTTCCGTCCGAACTGTTTATGGATATCTTTAACTTCGATCATTTTTGAGCCTTCTTTCTATTTGCAAGTTCCTGTTCGATCATGGGCATCAGATCTTCAAGATCCATGTCGATAGGGTCTATAGCGGAAACGAAGCGAGTGATCGCCTGGTTCAGCCATTCTTTTTTCAACTGATTCAGCACATTCGGATCTTCACTGATCCGGCTGGGTTTATTCGGTTCTGTAAAGATCAATCTCTGTTCCTCCATTTCGCTGTAGGCCCGCTGAACGGTGTTCGGATTGATTTTAAGCTGATTGGCCAGCTGGCGCCTCGACGGCATTTCAACCCCAGGTTTCAGCTCACCTGAGACAATCTGTTTCTTTAGATGGGTCATGACCTGAAGATAGATAGGGTCACGCTTATTAAACGTTACACTCAAACTCAGGACTCCTTTCGACTGGTACTCATGAATCAATCCGTAGTGCTGGGATAGACGGCATGAGGGTAATGTACCTAGTGTACTAAGTAGATAATACACTAGGTGTAAAAAAAGTAGAGCCGTCAGTTCTGGCTCACTGTTCAATGTGTATTATATGCTTAATACAATTCAGGTGTCAACTATTTTTTTGCATTTATTTACAATGCCTATCCTTGCTCGTCACCTCGCACTTTTGACGTAGAAAAAAAGTCCCCGTCACTCAAAGGAGTAACAGAGACCGGTGAAGGTATTATTTACTTGACCGTGCTAATTTTCCGGATAGAATCGGTTTTTTTGACGCACCTGTCAGCTGACGTTTGAATGCGTAGTAGGATCCCAGTAGAGGGAACAGCGCTGCGACCCAGGCAAGCGGATTAGACAGCCCCACACCGACAAAGCCCAGTGACTGTGACAGAATCAGAGCAGCTCCGACACGTGCAAACAGCTCGAACAGTCCGGCAAGAGTTGGGGCAGTACTTTTACCTAATCCCTGAAGTGTATAGCGGTGAACGATCAGGATAGCCAGGAAGACATAGAATGTCGAGTTCGTCATGAAGTATAGGCGAGACATGTTAAGGATCTCGATATTTTCAGGTCCGACGAACAGCATAGCAATCTGTCGTCCGAAAATGACCAGCAGCGCACCGACTACAACACTGTAGCCTAATGTCACTTTCATTATTTTCTGTACACCTTCCCATACACGGTCCAGATTTCCGGCACCATAGTTCTGTGCGGTATAAGTGGCCATTGTGACACCGACAGCCATAAGAGGCTTGGTAGCCAGGGCATCGATTTTTTGAGCTGCAGTCGTTGCAGCAACAGCTTCAGGTCCAAGTGTGTTCAAAGTCATAGTAACAGCTATCATACCGATGGCAATAAGTGATGTCTGGAAGCCCATAGGGAAAGCAATAGAAGCATGTTCTTTGATCTGTCTGAATCCGGCAGTCCAGTCTTCTTTATGAATTCTGAACATAGGGACATTTTTTTGAATATAAACGAGACCGATCACGCCTGAAACGAACTGTGAGATGACTGTTGCCAGCCCGGCTCCTGCGACGCCCATATCGAAGACCAGGATGAAAACAAGGTCTAAAATAACATTCAGCACTGATGAAATGGCTAGAAAGACAAGTGGCGCTTTTGTATTTCCGATTGCTCTAAGCAGGTTGGATACCAAGTTGAAAAGAACAACTCCGCTTAGTCCCGCGAACATCATAGTCAGATAGTCATTAGCGTACCCGAACAGTTCCTGTGGTGTATTCATGAATTCTAGAATATTGCGTCGGAAAACAAGTGACAGAATGGTCAGCAAGACACTCACCGTACCTGCGATGATCACGCTGGCGGCAAGGTTTTCTCTGATCGCTTTTTCATCTTTTTTTCCGAAACGCTGGGCAGTCAGAACGGCCAGTCCGGAAGTTAATCCAATGGCCAGTCCCAAGACCAGAATGTTGATGCTGTTGGTTGACCCGACAGCCGCAAAGGCATTGACACCGATCGTCTGGCTGACAATGTACGTATCCGCCATCTGATACAGCTGCTGCAGTAAATTTCCTATTATTAATGGAAACGTGAAAAGTAAAATTAGTTTCAGTGGGTTTCCTTTAGTCATATCTTTGTTCATAAATAATTCCTCCTGTATAATGGCAAAACATGTTTAAAAGTGCTTATAGTAATTGTTTTCATCTGTTTTCAATTGATGAGTCTTTTGACTAGTATAGGTACTTATAAAAAATAAGCAAGGGATTAGGTCAGATAGTTGTGACAATTTGTTGAACACGTACAAAATGCCACAGTGACTGCGTTCTCATCGCTTTCATGGAAGGATTCGGGAATCTGCTTTAAATGTAGACGAATTATGAACAGGCCTTGCGATTAGTCTGTCAGATGTATTAATTGAAGCATCATTAAAGATTCAGATGGATTAAGGAGCAGTAAAAGGAATTAAAGCGTTAAGAAATTAGAAAAACACTCTCTTTTTTAAATGATTTTCAGTGTGTTATAATGATAACTGATGAATTCTGGAACAAGAGGCTGGGTAAAAGCCTCGATAGTCTGGTAAGATAACTGAATAACACAGTGAAATATAATGACTTTCAAGTCACACATACTAAAAATAGAATTGAAAAGACATGACATTAATGAAAAGAGTGAATAGGAATGAAGACTGATCATAAAGCGGTCGTTTTAGGGTGCAATTATTATATCGGGTTAAGCATCATCAGATGTCTAGGACAGCAGGGGATTCATGTAACAGGGGTCCACTATCAGGAAGAAGGCGCCTATGCATTTAAATCAAAGTATTTATCTGAGCGAGTGATTGCCCCTCACCATGAAAAAGAGGCAGAACAGTTCAAGAACTTTCTGATTGCATATGCTAAAAAGCAGACACACAAGCCAGTTTTGTATCCCACGGCAGACCCGTTTGTTCTGCTGATCGATAAATATTTTGATGAACTGAAAGAATACTACTTGTTCAACCAGACCCAGAAGGGCTTCTGGAGCGATATCATCGACAAGGACAAATTGTATCTGCTGGCGGCAGAGCATAATGTACGTGTACCGAAAAGCTTCAGCACAGATGATGAACACCTCATTGAAAAAGTCGAAAGAGAACTGGGATACCCATGCATCATCAAGCCGTTCGATTCGTCGACCTTCGTTTCTACATTCAGACGCAAGCTGTTTAAAATCAATAATAGAGAAGAGCTTCTTGAAAAGCTGGAAGCAGTGAAGGAAAAAAATATCGATGTCGCTGTCCAGCAGCTCATTCAGGGGTTCGACGATCATATGTATACCTTTGATGCTTACCTGAACCAGGATGCAAAAGTGACACACTGGCTGACAGCACAAAAGCAGAGGCAGTACCCGATCAACTTCGGTGCGTCTGTTTACATCAAGCAGACTCATGTACCGGAACTGGCAGAAATAGGCATTCCGTTCCTCGAAGGCATCGGCTATAAAGGCTTTGCGGAAATTGAGTTCAAGAAAGACGAGCAGACAGGAGAATATTACCTGATTGAAATCAATGCCCGGACCACGAACTTCAATCAGATGCTTGCAGAACTGGGCTTCAATATGCCGCTGCTGGCATACAAAGAACTGACAGGACAACCGATAGGAGAGCAGACTCTGGAGGAAACGACAGGATACGGCTTCCACTACATGTATGAAGACTTACATGCCACACGAGCATATCTGGCGTCCAAGCAGCTGTCAGTCGGTCAAATTGCTAAAACGTACACAGATAAACGAGTGGGAGCAATATGGGATCGTAAAGATCCAAAACCAGGATTCGCTTATCTAGGTGTTCTTTTGGGTAAAGTGAAGAAGAAGCTGTTTTAAGAAAAAGTGAGTGAGCTGTCAAGGATCAGCTTATTAAAAAGGAGAAACAATACATGCGCTTATCAGAATTACTTGAATCGATAACACTCATCGATTCTATAAATCAAAACGATGTTGAGATTGATAAAATAGCTTATCACTCTGGAGAGGTCGAGTCCGGCACATTGTTTGTCTGCATTAAAGGGTATCAGACTGATGGACATGAATATGCTGCAAAAGCTGTGGAGCAAGGGGCTGCGGCTCTAGTTGTCGAACGTTTTATTCCTGATCTTGATGTCCCTCAATATAAGGTAGAAAACAGCCGTCAGGCTCTGGCTGCACTTGGGGACCGTTACTATGATCACCCATCGAAAGATTTCACAGTGATCGGAATAACAGCGACGAATGGAAAAACTTCTACTTCGTTCATGACCAATTCTATTTTGGAAGAGAACAAGCTGAATACTGGGCTTATCGGGACAGTCATGGTCAAGTACGGAAAAACTGTTGTACCGAGTGTGCTGACGACGCCTGAGTCTCTGGATCTTCATGGATATTTTGCAAAAATGAGACAGGAAAATATATCTCATGTCACTATGGAAGTATCTTCTTCGGCGCTGGACCTAAGTCGAGTAGGGAATGTGGATTTTGATATCGTGGCTCTGAACAATATCAGTCGGGAGCATATTGATTTACATGGCTCTTTTGAAGAGTACTATAATGCTAAAGCAAGTCTGATCAGAGAAGCCGGATCAGGTCAGTTTGCTGTTTTAAATCTTGATGATGACTATTCGGCATCCTTAATCAGTCAGACAGAGGCCTACGTAGTGACTTACGGCTTGAAAGATGATTCCGGGCACTTATACTGCTCAGATCTGGATATTGCGAGCGGGAGAGGCTCCTTTAGAGTGGAAGTTAGAAAACCGTTCAAGACGATCACGGGCAGGACGATTGAACAGACCAGTTTCAGAATAGACTTGTCTGTAGCAGGCTATCACTCTGTGTATAATGCAATGGCGGCGGTCACTATCGGTCTGATCAGCGGCGTGGACATTGAGACAATACAGTCCGGAATAAGCAATTTCAAAGGTGTTGAACGTCGATTCCAGTTCATATATGAAAATGATTTTAAGATCGTGGATGATCATTTTGCAAATGCAGGGAACATAGATGTTACCCTTGAGACTTTGACCAAGATGGATTACAAGAAACTTCACATTGTTTATGCGATCAGAGGAAGCCGTGGTGTGACAACTAACCGTGAAAATGCTGAGGCTTTAGCTAAGTGGGCGCCTAAATTAGGTCTGGAAAAAGTTATTGTATCTCTGAGCGAATCCCATGTCATTGATAAAGATGATGTACTTCCTGAAGAGCTTGAAGCCTTTAAAGAAGAAATGGACAAAGTGGGTGTGGAAATCGAACTGCACAAGGAAATGCCGGATGCACTCCAGTCAAGTCTGAAGCAAGTACAGAAAGGGGATGTCATCCTTCTTGGCGGGGCACAGGGAATGGACTTTGGAGCCAAATATATTCTTCATCAGCTGGTTGAAATGAGACCGGAACTCGATAAAGAATCGGTGCTGAAGCCCTTGACTCAAAGAGTAGCTGGAATAGATGAATCCTTCCTTGATAAGGAACGTAAATAGTAAAGCATTGAGGGTTAGTGAATCCCTTCATCAGGAGCATACAAAAAACCGAAAGAACCTTTGTACATTGGACAAAAGATCTTTCGGTTTTGCTTTATACACTGGAAATTAATTCCTACTGGTGAATTATTTTAATTTTGAGGAAGCGAAAGTCGTTTCCAGATCTGACATGTCGTTTTCTTCTTCCAGAGTGATGGCCATGCGACCGGACAAGGTTCGTTTAGTTGAGCGGTATGCCATTACCAGAGGAACGAAGGCCGCAAACCAGGCCAGCGGATTGGCAATGGCAGCACCTATGAAACCTAGCGGGATGGACAGGAAGGCTGCTGCACCTATACGCGCCAGTAGTTCACCTATACCGGCAACAGTAGGAGCCAGGCTGTTTCCAAGTCCTTGAAGCGTGTGTCTGTATATGAAAAGAACAGACAGGACAGCATACAATGTAGAATTCGACAGGAAATAGAACTGAATCATGCGTAAAACTTCCGCAGGGGCATCAACACCGACGAACAAGGTTGCCAGATTTCGTCCCCATATCATCAGTAGAATACCGATCACGATACTGTAGACGACACTCATTTTTACAGCTTTATCGACACCGTACCAGACACGATTCAGTTTTCTGGCACCGTAGTTCTGAGCGGCATAGGTGGACATCGTCACCCCGAAGGACTGCAGGGGAAGGACAGCAACAGCATCGATTTTTTGAGCAGCTGTATAGGCAGCCACTGCAGTAGCTCCCAGCTGGTTCAATGTGATGGTGATTGCCACAGAACCGATTGCGATAATCGAATACTGAAAACCGTAAGGCAGACCGATTCGTAGATGCTCTTTAAATTCTGCAGCACTGAGTTTCCAGTCTTCCTTATGAATTCTGAGAATGGGCACTTTCTTCCATATATAAAGCAGACATAGCACACTTGAGGTGATCTGAGCAGTTACCGTCGCCAGAGCAGCCCCTCTGATACCGAGATCGAACACCAGGATATAGGTATAATCCAGAATGATGTTCAGAAGAGAAGTAATGATAAGAAAATAAAGCGGTGTTCGGCTGTCACCAATGGCACGCAGAAGATTGGCCAGATAGTTGAACATGATCACTGCACCGATTCCTCTGAACAGGACATTCAGATAATCGTAGGCATACGCATAGGTTTCTTCAGGCGTCTGCATGATCGTAAGTATTTCTTCAGTAAAAGTCGTCGTCAGTATAGTCAGTACCACAGCGATAGTTACACTGATTATCAGGCTGGTTGCCAGATTCTGTCTCAGGCTTTTTTCATCTTTACGACCGAAACGTTGAGCGGTGATCACCGCCAGCCCGGCTGTAATCCCGATCGCCAGTCCAAGTATCAGAAACTGGAGACTGAGAGTTGAGCCAATGGCAGAAAATGCCGTGACTCCGATCGTCTGACTCACGATGAAGGCATCCGCCATATTATAGAGCTGCTGAAATAAATTACCGATTAATAAAGGGATCATAAATCCAATAATCAGTTTCACCGGATTTCCCTGGGTCATGTCTTTTTTCACATGTCATCCTCCTAGCTGTAAATGAACAGCGCATGACAAAGTGTCACTTTTTACGCGTCATCGATTCCGTATAATTAAATTAAGTACCCAGTAATTATAGCCAGAAAAAATATAATTACAATAGAAAGCGACAAAATAATTTAAAATATGTAGGGACCTTTAAAGTTAAGCGGATAAAGCAACTTAGGTATGAATGTATGAAAGATTTTGCTATACTCGTTTTGACCATATAATTAGTAAGCTGATAATATCTGTATGACCATAAAGCCACGGTACATAGGATCACAGAAGTAGCAGCACAAATAACTTAAGAAGTGCAAGTAGCAAGTATATTATAGAAGAAGAGGGATCCGTCAATGAATGAACGAATAACTAAATCGATAAAAGCAGATAGCCTGCGTGCACTGAAAAAACTCATAAATATTCCGTCTGTCAATACAACCAACGGGAATGAACGATCTTTTCCTCCTTTTGGAAAAGGCATCGATGCAGCTTTGAAAGAAACGCTCAACATTTGTGACAAGCTGGGGATGGATACCTTCTATGATCCTGAGGGCTTCTACGGCTATGCAGATTATGGAGACGGTGAAGAGACGTTAGGTATTCTCTGCCATTTGGATGTCGTGCCTGAAGGAGACAAAGAAAAATGGGATAGTGATCCGTTTACAGCAACAGAGCAGGATGGTGCGGTCTACGGCAGGGGAACTCAGGACGATAAAGGTCCGACGATTGCTGCTTTATATGCATTGAAAGCTCTTATCGATGCTGAAGAGACCTTCAGCAGAAAAGTCCGCTTTATTTTCGGAACTGATGAAGAAACACTGTGGCGATGCATGAAAATGTATAAAGCACACGAAACGATGCCGGACTTGGGTTTTGTTCCTGACGGCACCTTTCCACTGACGTATGCGGAAAAAGGGTTGCTCCAAGTCACTTTAACAGGACCTGGTGCAGCAAAAATGGAAGTCCATTGTGGAGAATCACCAAATGTTGTGCCGGATACAGCGGAATATTCGGATGGTCAGGTTGACCAGCTTTCTGCAGTATTTGATCAGATGGATGTGCCTTACACAGTAGAAGATAATAGAATCATTGTACACGGGAAAAGTGTGCACGCCAGTCAGGCGCAGGATGGGAAGAATGCAATCGCCCTACTTGCAAAGGGACTGGTAGGTTTCCAGCCTCATCCGGCAGTCTCGTTCATCGGTGAAAAAGTAGGGGTGGAAACAAATGGATTCACTTTGTTCGGAGAAGTTAGAGATGAAATTTCCGGAGAGCTTACACTCAATGTGGGTAAACTTGAAATCAATGATAACTATTCTGAGGTCGTACTGGATATCCGTATTCCCGTCACGTACGACAAGCAGAGAATAGAAACAGCTTTAAAGGAAGCCGTAGAATTATACGGGCTGGAATATAAGGAACTTGATTATTTGCCGTCTCTGCATGTACCAGTTGAAAGTGATCTGGTTCAGACTTTGCTTGATCTTTATAAAGATAAAACAGGCGATGATTCAGAACCGATGACAACTGGGGGAGCAACCTACGCAAGAGCTATGCCTAACTTGGTTGCTTTCGGTGCTCATTTCCCAGGGCAGGTAAGTCTGGCACATCAGGAAAATGAGCACATTACCTTGGACGATTTCTATACGGCTATGGACATTTATGCAGAAGCGATATATCGACTAGCTTGTGAAAACTGACTAGACTTAAAATTTGTTGACAAACAGATTACAGTTTGACTTTTTCGGGTCATATTGCTTTCTCTCGTTTTATAATACTATGGTTAGGGTGTCAAAACCTAACCGGTTTACTACTTTTCCTTGTTAACAGTGCGATTTTGCCCGCTCTTTTGGTATAATAGACGTATCAAAATGCTGACGGAGGGTGCTATCATGTCGTTTAAACC
>NZ_BAAGIQ010000035.1:0-21304 GCF_054658175.1 Alkalibacterium sp. s-m-28 | reverse complement strand
GTCACCCTTGTGACCTTAACTGAAACCATTCAAGTGTTTGTCAAGGGCAAATGCGGCTCCGATTGGTATAGTCAGTGGGCCTTCACCACCTTTAATTTTTAGTTTTCATAAAAAATTTGACAGTTCCAGAGTTGTTCTCGGACATCATCGGGTCAGTAGCAACACCACGCTTCCAAGACAATCCTATGCATGCGATTGTTCCCACACAAAGTCTAACGGAAATAACGTGATAATCAATTATACACTGAACAGGTTCCGATTGTCTTATAATTCAAACTGTAAACAAGATATTAGAGGGGAAAAAGCAGAAAAGAGCCTGTAAATACGCTCTTTTCTGCTTAAATTAGGGAGAATATGGGTTAGACGACTTCCAATTGTTTTTCCTGAATGGCTTTCAGGCGATTCGGATAGTCTGTGATGATAGCGTGAATATGTGGGTGTGAGGCTTTTATTAAGTCTGCTCTCTCATTGATGGTCCATGTGTTGACCCCCAGCTCATATCGCTGAGCAGTTTCGAGCATCTCTTCATCAATGCACAAGGCGTGAGGATGAATATAATCCATACCCAGCTCTTTGGTCAACTGAATAATATGTTCGTTACAGCCGGGAACAAGAAGACCAGTCTGAACCCCTTCAGATAATTGCTTGACCCGCGCCATATTGTTTCGATGGAATGAAGAAATTATCGTACGATTTTCTAACCCGTATAATGAGATTAAATCAAGGACCTTTTTTTCGAGGCCAATATCTTCACCTGTTTTCGTTTTCAGTTCGATATTAGTCAGAAAAATCTTATCATGTGCCCATTCAAGGTATTCAGACAAAGTCGGAATTCTCTGATCAGGCAGCCCCTCCTGAAGCACGCCATCAACCGACCAGCTTCGCACCTCTTCCAGTGTCATCTCGGCTATATAACCTGTCCCGTTTGTCATTCGGTCAAGTGCTTCATCGTGGAAAATGACAACTTCTCCGTCTCTAGTCTTCTGGACATCGAGTTCCACCCCATCCGCACCAGACAGAAAAGCTTCTTCAAAGGCAATCATCGTATTCTCAGGAAACTTTCCGCTGAACCCACGGTGGGCCAGATTAAGAGTTCTCATGATACAAGGTGCTCCTCTCTTGTTTTGTTAGCGATCCTTTGATAGACAACCATAACTTATTCCTTCTAATCGATATTTCAGCTAACCTCCTTCTAAAGTTTTTGTACCGACTCGATAAAACTACTTCTTATCCTACAATCATAAGCAGGACTTTAGCCCCGTAGTTTACTCACATATACGCTCCATCAGAATGAATTACAGGCATGCATGGATAAAAAATGTTCCACTTTTTATCTGCGAGGCTTTTAACAGTCTGTCGAATCATCATTTAGCAATCTTTATTACCATGATTCTATTTATCTGATTGATTTCAATATGAACTTATTGTGTGCTTATTCTGCACATAACTATCGTAGCAACCCATTGTAAATCCCCTGTAAGAATCACGCTGTTTTTTGATGATCTATGTAAAAGTTCAACACAAGCTGAAGTAGCATATTTACAATTCGACCATTTTAAATCACAAACAAAAAACCGCATACTCAATGCTAGGTACAGCACATAAGTATGCGGAAGCACATTATTTAATTATCTTGCAGGTAAGTCTTCTACTGATTCGATATCCATGTATTCAGGAACGACAAGGCCGTTCAAAGCTCCGGACATATTCGGCCCCAAATCATCGATCTGGTCTTCTACTTCATCGTAGAAGGCTCCAAATGTTACGGGCAGCCACGGCGCTAAGCTCGCATCGCCTTCTCCATAAGCAATCGCCTGAAACATCATGACCGGGTCAACGCTTGTAATCGTTACTTCGTATCCCAGCTCTTCCAGGACGAGCTCCATGACATGAGAAGACGACCGTTCAGTATCCCAGGGGGTCGAAACGAGATGGAACGCTTCATCTTCAACGGAATCTATTCCCTCTGTCCACTGGTCTACATCTTCTCTATTCTCTTCTACCCAATCAGAAGCAGCTTGTTCAAAAGGGATATCCTGAGCAGTGAGCATGACTTCCTGCATATCCGATATGTCCCACTCGAAACGTTCAAGTACTGCGTAGGCTTCAGGCTTGTCTGCCTCTAAACCTTCACGGGCAATGGTATGGATAAATTCTTCTTCTCCAAGAGAGTCTTGTGGATCATCAAGAAATTTCAGATCGTATTCTTCAAAAATCCAGTGTGGTCTCCATCCGGTCACAATGATCGGCTCCTCATTCTGGATCGCCTGGTCAAGTGAGGTGATCATTCCGGCGGTGGAACTCGTATGTATGTCCCAGCCTTCTAAATTATCGTAGTCTTCCAGCATATCTTCGGCTAATTCAGTCGTGCCGGATCCAGCTTCTATACCAGTAATCGTGTAATCCAGATCTTCCCACATGGTATCGGTCTGTTCCTCAGCATCTCCTCCATCACAGCCTAGTAATACGAATGCAACAGGTAAAACGGCTAATGCTTTGCAATAGCTTTTGTTCTTCATCATTTCCCTCCTATGTTTATGCCCGTCTGAAGATTATCTTAGGGAGATAACATCCTCATTCCTATATGTAAGGACTACCCTTCAAACACGCACGGTTATTACCGTAACATAGATAGTTGTATCGTTCAAATGGTATGGACGCGAGAAAAAACCGGAAGCTCTTAACGAGTCCTCCGGTTCTATAGTTGCATGTTTTTTATACTGTCGGCACACTCATATCCAAGTGGTTCGCAACACCTTCAGCCAGTTCAGGTGTAACCTGGTGGAACAGTTTTAATTGACGCTCGATGATCTGCTCGTCTCGAACCCCTCTTAAGTGATCCGCAAAGTTTTTATACAGACGACCGCGTTCTTCTTCAGAAAACACTTCCATGATCAGCTTACGTGGCTGAGAGAAGTGATCTGCCTGGTCATAAGGTACGCTGTCCGCTTCACCCGACACTTTAAACGGCTTGAAGTTGTCTTCTCTTGATTCTTTGATGCCATCGTAGCTGTTCGGCTCATAGTTGACTGCTTTTCCGCCGTTATGGTAAGCCATTTGTCCATCGCGCTGATGATTTCTGACTTCCGCTTTAGGCGAGTTGATCGGCAGCTGGTTGTGGTTTGTTCCGACACGGTAGCGGTGAGCATCGGCATAGGCAAACAGACGACCTTGAAGCATTTTGTCTGGTGACGCTTCAACCCCAGGGACAAAGTTACCTGGTGAGAATGTAGACTGTTCTACTTCAGCAAAGTAATTTTCAGGGTTACGGTCAAGGACCATTTTACCGACTTCAATCAGTGGATAGTCTTCGTGAGACCAGACTTTAGTAATATCAAATGGATCGTACGCATATTGAGCCGCTTCTTCTTCAGGCATGATCTGAACTTTCAGAGTCCATGACGGGAAGTCGCCCTCTTCAATCGCGTTGAATAAATCCTCCGTATGATAGTCAGGGTGCTCTCCGGCAATCTTAGCTGCCGTTTCCGGATCCATATTCTTAACGCCCTGATCTGTTCTGAAGTGATATTTCACCCAGAAAGACTCGCCGTCTTTATTAACCCATTTGAATGTGTGACTGCCGTACCCATGCATGTGGCGCAGCGTCGCAGGAATCCCGCGGTCAGAATGCAGGATCGTGATCTGATGCAGGGATTCCGGTGATAGTGACCAGAAGTCCCAAATCATATTAGGATCCTTCAAGTTTGTCTGAGGCACACGCTTCTGTGTATGAATAAAGTCAGGGAATTTGATTGCGTCACGGATGAAGAAAATAGGTGTGTTGTTACCAACAATGTCATAGTTTCCTTCATCTGTATAGAATTTCACTGCAAATCCGCGTGGGTCACGAACCGTATCAGCTGAACCCAGTTCGCCGGCAACGGTAGAGAAGCGGATAAACATAGGTGTTTCTTTTCCTTCTTCAGAGAAAAGATCTGCTTTGGTGTACTTGGCAATGTCCGGGTTTGTTACTGTAAAATGGCCGTGAGCCCCTGCACCTTTTGCATGCACAACACGTTCAGGCACACGTTCGCGGTTGAAGTGAGCCAGTTTCTCAAGTAAGTGAACGTCTTGGATTAAAGTTGGGCCGTGGGTACCGGCAGTCATTGAGTTCTGATTGTCTCCAACTGGAGCACCAGTGGATGTTGTTAATTTACTATTATTCTCAATCATCTTATGTATCTCTCCTTACATTTTATGAACTACTATATTATAATAGATATAAACTGAAAAACCAAGACCCTATTGCAAATATGCCTTTTTATTTCAATGATATGCTTTTTTAAGTTGAAACCAAGGCAAACATGTGTTAATTTAATTAATGTAAGAAAACTATCTAAAACATACATAAGGAGATTGGTCTATATGAAAAAACTGAACACAAAAACAGTTTTACTTGTCCTTTCAGCAGTCGTCACTCTCATGTTAGTTGCTTTACTGACAGACGTTTTACCCGTTTACAGTGAACATGGTCGTTCAATGATCGTTGGAACTCTTGCTTATATCGCTATGGGTGGTATAGTTTTATCCAAACCACTGGACAACAAGCACGTCGCTGCCGTTTCTGGGATCATGAGTGCCGGATTCATCGCGGCTCACATTCTCATTGAAGCAGCTTTATTCTCAACTATGGGTATTGCAGCAGTCACTAACCCATTTGGTTATGCGGCTGTCGCAGCGCTGATTTTAGCAGGACTGGCTTTCGTCGTAAGCAAAGTCAAAGCACTTGAAAACATCAGCCTGTACGTGAATGGCTTTATGACAACTGGAGTGACACTGGTTTATTACCACGTAGCTTCACTTGCTCCTATAAGAGCATCACTCTTATTCTTTATCCCGTTCACTCTATTCTTCGCATGGACTGTCGCTCAATACGGCATGCAGGTTTCAGAAGTAGTTAAAACACGCAGACAGACTGCGTAATATAAGATAAACCGAAAGACCAGTGGCCCGTCATACAGTGACCCAAAAAAGTCAGACTTTTTTCAGAGCAGATTATTCTGCTCTTTTTTTGTGAGCTCAGTTTAATATTATTGTTTGTCAATCTGCACTCGACAGGACTTACTTCATTTAGTTTCCCTTTCCTATTGTAGTTATAATAGTAGATAATATAGTCAGTAATTGCTTTCTTTAATTTTTCAAAACTTATATATATTCTCCCGTTTCCATTCATATAACCCTCAACAATCTTCAATCTAACTTATAGCTATAGTTAGCCATAAAAACACCCCCAAAAGTTAGATTTTGAGGTCTAACTTTTGGGGGTTTGCACAATTTGCACTATGAAACGATTCTTAAAATTATATATATTTTGTTTTAGCTAGTAATATCTACGAAACCATTCCTTGGATAGTAGTCTCTTCTGTCATAATAACTTGCTACTGTACTACCCGGATCAAGCACATTTTGAACAATTGTTCTTATCAATGTACCAACACCAGTTACTTCCTTGATACCGATAGCTAAGAGCTTAGCCACTATTTTTTTAACTAATAAATTAGTCACATATGTAGCTCCTTTTTTTAAGACGATAGTTTTTAAAGCATAAGTAGTTGCTCCACCAATAGCTAACGATACAACTGCATTTACACCAACAGCAACAACTTTATTCGATATACTAATTTTTCCTTTTTTTACTGCCGCATTAACCTTAATAAAGAAAAAACTTTCAAGTGCTGCGAAAATCCCTTCTTTCTCACTTTCTTCCTCCTCAACTAGAAAGTGCTCTGCGTTACCTTCTAAAAAAGCTTCAACGTCTTCAACAAATTCAGCTTCGTTGAAGTTCGGATCTTCTTTGTTTTCCTCTGATATAGCATTTTAAATTACCTCATTAATAATATCTAGATCTTCTGTACTTAACTCGTCAAATTCAATATTACTTTCTTTTATATCATCGTATGTAACCAGGTCAGAAGCAAGCGTTCCCTCTCCAAACACATTCACAGGTAGGGACGTGAATACCATTAAAAGTATAGTTATTCTTTTAATAAACTATTTGTTCATGCTGTTCCATCCTTTCTAATCGTCTTTTTTGACTTTCTACCATCCCTTATATCGTCGATGTAAGACATGAAAATCCATGAGAATATTCCACAAAGAACTATTGCAAAAAAACCATTTGCATTATCAGATACATATAAAAGTATCAAAACCACCAGCAACCAAATGACAATGAAAGAAATCCAATACTTGATATGTTTTGTGAGAGTCATTACGATTCCTCCTTTTTTATTAATCGTTTTAACTTAATTTGGCTGTTTTCCCACGGGCACCCAAAGCTCACAGAAGACATTTGCCTCTTTTTCTTCAGGATAGAATTCATAATCGGTCTCTTCGAGCATCTTATAGCCTGACTGTTCTTCGAATTCTTGGTTGATCCTGTCCCACGTCTCACTCACACTGCTCGGCTCGGTTCCGATACACTTGAATACCGCCCATTTAGATGAGGACAGTTTCCACAACTGATAACCGACTGGCACCTCGCTTCCATCATGACGCACGCCTATCCCGAATTCAAACGTCCCCTTCTCTTGCGATATCGGTGTACATGCCCCATAAATATCGGACGTTGCAACATGCTTCTCTAACACCTACATTACACATGACTTCATACTTTTATTCCAGAAATCCCAAATAGTATAAAAGTTCCTCACGGGTCAATGATAGCTTCCGATGGAAACTGCTCCACTCTGGCTAGCAACGTAACAGCCTACCGTCCGACAATTCTGTATTCAATATCCTGTATGGCCTGCTGAATCATCTGAAAGTAATCCATATCGCTCACCTCACTTCAAAGTATACGTGCAGAAGGCACACGTTTCCTGACAGGGATTGCTCGAATGTGTCAGGTTCAGTACGGTTTACTTTTTATAATTTTGATTCTGTTCACTTATGAAAGTGCAGCACGTATTCATTAAACTCGTCATTGAACGAATCGTCTTTAAATCCTAAGTCCCTGAGAAGGCTCCCCATGGCTTCGTTTCCCTTGACATAGTCGGCAATCAGTACGGTATGGTCTGGGTCATTTTCGAAGCGTTCAATGACCGCCTGCACCGTCTGACGTCCGTAACCTTTTCCTTGGTACTGCTTGTCGATCATCATACGCCAGATCATCATTTCCTTCTCTTCAAAGTCCAAGTCAAGCAGTAAAAAGCCGACAACGGTCTCCCCGTCTTGGACAGCAAAAGGAAAGACATCCTCGTTTTTTCGGTAAAGGTAACATTCCGCAAGTGAGCGCACATTAGGCGCGACGAATTTTCGCTGGTGTTCATGAAGGTCCAGCTTAATCACTGCTTCAAAATTATTCTCGTCAATAGGTACCAGTTCGACCATCTTAATCTCCTTTGCGATACTGAATTTTCAGGAATTATCAGGCCTTCCTGACTTTCAGTATCATAAAATCTGGTGCTCTCAAGTCTTCTTTGAAATCCGGATACTTCTCCAAATATTCTTCAGAGGGAGCAGGTTCAATTAAGGTCTCAAGTGTAAAGCCGGTACTGAATAATGCATCCATATACGTCGTCAATGTCCGGTGGAAGCCGAAAACTCTCTCTTTTATCCCGAACCGCTGCTCAAACTGCCCTTCTTCAAAGTAGTGATCTGTTTTCCAGTGAAGGTTATTGCCATGTTCATCTCTATACCAGCCACTTTCAGGTGTGACGAAACAGGGGTGAAGAATCGAAAAGACAAACGTCCCTCCCGGTTTCAGCACACGATGTATTTCGCCTAATACGCCATCCAAGTGAGCTACGTCCTGAATGGCCATATTCGACATGACTTGATCAAACAGACTGGATTCAAGTTCATTCAGATTCTCCAGATCAGCTTGTCTGTAGTCGATAGCTGCATCGTTTGATGTACGTTCACGGGCGATATCGAGCATGCGAGCAGAAAAATCTACGGCTGTCACATGAGCACCTTTTTCCGCAAGCAGTCGGCTGAAGTACCCTTCACCACAGCCAGCATCCAGAATCTTCTGACCGTCTACGTCTTCAAGCAAGGACAGGATAGTCGGCGTCAACAGTACTTCTTTATGCAGATCCCCGAATTTACTGGTGCGCTTTGCATAGTCTTCCGCAAACAGATCCCACCTGCGTTTGGATTCCCTTGTCACTTCGTTGGTCATTTGACTCCTCCTATCCGCTTTTTAAATCAACACTTTCTCCAATGTAATACAAGGGACACCATCTTCAAGATAACTGTCCCCTTCTCTCGTGTAGCCAAGCTTTTCGTAAAAAGGTGCCGCGCTCAATTCGCCATGAATCTCGGAAGCCATGCAGCCTTTAGTCCGAGCATAAGCTTCCAGCTCTTTGACCACCCGTTCACCAAGACCTTTTCCACGGTAATCGTTTAAAACAGCAATTCGACCGGGCCGAACAGTGCCTTCCTCCATTTGAATAAACCGACCTGTGGCAACTGGTTTGTCGTTATCATACAGTACGACATACACCGTCTCATCGTGGTCTTCACTGTCAAATTCATTTTGAATGGCGATGTCTCTTTCCAGAACGAACACCTTCATTCGGACAAAATATGCCGCTGCCTGATGCCATTTTTCACTGCCAATATGTACGCTTAAGTCATTATTTCCCGTGTTCTCCATTGTCATGCCCCCTATTCAAGTATTCCCGTGTAATGGTTTCCCGTTTAGTATATCATAGAGAAGAAGGCACACTATGCCTATTTATATATCAGAATCATCAAACTAAAGAATTAAGAGGGATACTATGCGAAATATAAAAATGACGATCGAATATGATGGCGGCCGCTATCAGGGATGGCAGAGACTAGGTCATTCAGACAAGACGATTCAAGGCAAGATCGAACACATTCTTACACAACTGACCGGAACAGAAACGGAGATCATTGGGTCAGGCCGAACAGATGCCGGGACGCATGCCAGAGGACAAGTGGCTAACTTCAAGACGGATTCGGATATGGACCTGAATGCAATGCAGGAGATCCTGATCAACAATCTGCCGCAGGATATTATTGTCAAAAAGCTAGAAGATGTGCACGACCGTTTCCATTCGCGCTACAACGCAACATCCAAACAGTACAGTTACTATATCTGGAATCAGACTATCCCTTCAGCATTTGAACGGGGCTACAGCTTCCATTATGCTGAAGAGCTGGATCTGGACAAGATGCGTGAAGCGTGCGACAAGCTGGTCGGCAAGCATGACTTTATCGGCTTTTCTGCGCTAAAGAAATCAAAAAAATCGACAGTGCGTACACTGGACAGCATTACCATCGAGCAGGAAGGCAGCCTGATTCACTTTACATTCAAAGGAAAAAGCTTCCTGCATAAAATGGTGCGCGTTCTGACGGGGACACTTCTGGAAATCGGATCCGGAACTTTATCTATCGACAGCATCGATGAGGTGTTTGAAACAGGCGTCCGAAGCAAAGCAGGACTGACTGTACCGGCTCAAGGACTGTTTCTGGATGAAGTGAATTACGACTGATGATTGAGTTCTAAGGATGCCCAATAGAGTAATATTGTACTGTCAGTCTGAGTATAGCTCACTCGAAAGGTAGGCTTATATGAAATTATATAAAACGTTTCTAACTAAACGCTTCGTTTTTTTCTCACTCTTATCCGCACTTCTATTAGCTGGCTGCGGGTCAAATGACTTATTTGGTGATGACTCCGAAAATGTGGCCTTTATAGAGGTAAGGGACTATGATTCCGATGAGTTCATTACCACTATAACTGACTCTTCATTTATAGATTCTCTAGTAGAAGAGCTGGAATACGCTGATACAGGGTCGACTGCTAATATGGATCTCATGAACCCAGAGTACACTGCCCTGTTTTTAGACAGTGAAGAACAAGTCATCCAATCATTCGGTTACTACGTTGATGAGCTGAGTCTAGGTGTAATTGGATGTTATCACACTCGGGACACCTTGTTTGCGGTCACCACAGAATTACCTATAAACTAAAGTAACGCAAAAAGACCCAGTTACGGGTCCTTTTGGTTCTTGATCAATAGCTTTCTCCAGATAATTTTTAGAATAGATATTTGTGCTCTTCCGGTAGAACGTTTGCCAATATTACGTAAATGATAAACATCTGCGGTCCCGGAATCAGTATAAATAGCACCCTCACTAATGTTGGGGACAAGTCAAAATATTCAGCGATACCTCCACACACACCGGCTACTGCTCGATTTTTGACTGACCGTTTAAGCTTTTTGTATTACATAGAGATCCTTCTTTCGCTCATTTATGCCTAATCATAGCATAGTGTTGAATCCCGCAATGCTCCTCATTATTCTGATGCTTCTATCTTGTCGCAATAATTCAGAACCTTCATCAACTATTTAGTGCACATTCTGATACTCATCAGACACACAGAAGGAATCTGTTGATTCATCATATACAGAAACACTCCCAAACTTGATGTCGTAGTACCAGCCTTCAATTTCAAGTTCGCCTCTTTTCAGGCGTTCCTGGATCTGAGGATAACTTTTCAAATGCTCGACTTGTTCGATCACATTCATTTTTTCCATCAGCCTGGCCTTGGATCGTTCATCCATGTCTGTCTGCTTAGCTTCGATTTTTTCCTTCACACATTCAAGCGGTTTGAGGTAGTGTTGAGTAAATGGCAGCTGTTCTAATTTCTTAGGCCCTTGTAAAGCAGCCGCACACCCCCCACAGTTTGAATGCCTGCAGACAATGACCTCTTCCACACACCGAGCACCTCAATCGCGTACTCTATAGAAGAAACGGTCGTAATGTCATTTTGACTGACTTCATAAGCCGGAATAGTATTGGCAATATTTCTGATTGTGAACACTTCTCCAGGATCACTGTCCAGAAGCATGTCCGGACTGACGCGGGAATCCGAGCAGGCAATAAACAAAGTATGCGGATCCTGTGTCTGTTCTAGATCATGATACAGTCGCTCATATTTTTTATATGTCACTTCTTTAAAAGTCGTTAATCCAGTTTTCAATCGTTCAAGCATATCTTTTCCTCCGAATAAAATCACTAGCATCTACTATACCATAATTTACAGGTTTCAGAAGAGTAAACGTATCATCATTTTCAATGTCTAGCAGATACGTTTAAATTACAGTAGAATGCGTTACTGTTCTTTTCAATGTTCCTTCTACCAGGCTTACAATGATAATAATTATCACTGATAATACTGAGCCTGAGCATTCCAAAGCTCACTGTATTTGCCTTCTTGATCAACCAGTTCTTTATGAGTCCCTCTTTGAACAATTTTACCTTTGTCGAATACTAGGATTTCATCACAGAACTTGGAGCTTGAAAGTCTGTGGGAAATATAGAAAGCTGTCTTATCCTTTACTAAGTTATCGAAATTTTGATAGATTTCGAACTCGGTCAGAGGATCTAGAGCAGCAGTCGGTTCATCCAGAATCATGACAGGGGAGTCTTTGTATAAAGAGCGGGCAATCGCTAGTTTCTGTTCCTGTCCTCCTGATACGTTCACCCCAGAATCATCAAATTCCGTACCTAGGTGAGTGTCTAAATGATCAGGTAGTTTTCTGACAAAGTTCCCGAGACCGACTTTATCTAATGTAGACAACACTTTCTCTCTATCAAAATAGGGTTTAACAGAGACGTTTTGTCCCAATGAAAACCCGACTAGATGGTAATCCTGGAAGACGACCCCAAACAGATTGAAGTACTCTCTTAAATCATACTTATGGGCATCGATTCTATTCATTTTTATTGTCCCTTCACTCGGTTCATATAAACGAGTGAGCAGCTTAATGAAGGTTGTTTTCCCTGATCCGTTTTCTCCAACTATGGCGTACTTTTTACCAACTTCAAACCTTTCAGTGATGTTCTTTAAGACTGTTTCATCTGAGCCGGGATAAGAAAAACTCATATTCTTTACTACAAAATTATAATCATTATCTAACCTTTTTTCTATAGGTAAACTGCCGATGACCTCTTCATCTGGCAAGTCCATGAATGCATAATACTGCTCTAATTCATCCGGTGAAGAAATGAGCATCATACCATGCTGAATAACATCAGGCAGAGCAGATACCATTTGACTGAGTGCGCTGGAGAGTTGAATAATTAAAGCAACAGGTAGAGCGCCAATTAACACGAGCACCCCGATATAGGCATAGGTCAAATAAGTCATAACTTGGAATAAACCAGTAGTTGGAATCATCATGGCTCTAAAGCGTTTATAGTTTTCTGACAGTAACTTTCCTGTCTGTTTAGACTCAGCTTTTTTATTCTCGATCATTTTTTTAGTTAAATCGTAGAGGCGCATTTCTTTTCCGGACTTAAAATCCTGAAGAATCCCATCTTCATAGAAAAAGCGGGCATTGGATTCTTTCAATTCCGCCAGAAGCGCTGTAAGTCGTTCGCTCGATTTTTTGGATGACGCGATTTGAATCCACACACTGATTCCAATCAGTAGAAGAAAGACACTGATAATAAGACTCGGACGCATCCACCAGAATCCATCTGGCAATAAGGCTGTGTCTACTCTAAATAACGGAGTGAGTAAAATAATCCCCCATATAATACTGACCAATCCAGGCATCATTTCTTTTATACGGAGATTAATCATCGGAAGTGAAGATTGGCTGCTCATCATATTTCGGTTGATAATATCTAATTCTTCTCTTACTTCGGAACTTTCCGCATAATGGTAGTGCATAGTCAACATCTTTTTATTCGGTTCAGCAAAGAGTTTTCTTAAAAACAGAGAATCCTCATGAGTGACTAGTGGGTCTATCCATCCAGAAATCAGTTGCAGCACCAACAAGATGACCAGATACTGCACGATTAAAGAAGGGATGCGTGTCATGTCATCTCTTGTTAAAGCATCCACAATCTGGGTCATATAGATGTAGCCAATAAAAGGCAAACTGTATCTCGCCAATGATTGGACAAAGAATAGCACATAGTAAGTTTTGCCAACTCTAAACAAATCTTTAAAGGCACGTTTATACACGGTCAGCTTTTCCATTAAATCACCCCTCCTGTTACGACTGGCTCGTCTTCTTCCTCTTTTTCTTCCTTATCATGTTTATAGTAATAGGCTTGTGCTTCGTAAAGCTTAAAGTAATCTTTTTGCTTAGCCATTAATTCTTCGTGCGTTCCGACTTCTGTTATGTCTCCGTTTTTGATGTAAATGATGCTATCACAAAAACGAGTGGAAGAAAGGCGGTGAGATATAAAAATAGATAATTTATCTTTAGAAAACTGGAAGTAATCCTGATAAATCTGATGTTCGGCGATGGGATCCAAAGCCGCAGTCGGTTCATCCAGTAAGAGAACGGGTGCGTCTTTATATAAGGCTTGAGCCAGTTTCAATTTTTGTAACTGCCCTCCCGACAAATTCACTCCATCTGGGTAAACGGCACGCACAATTTTTGTCTCGTCTCTTGACTTGAACTTTGAAATGATGTCAGTCAAGCCACTTTGTTTCAAGACACGATTATACTTTAATTCATCAAAGGGCAAGCCTTGAATGACCGTCTCTTTAATAGAATAGGTCAATAAGAATTTCTCCTGAAAAACAGGCGCAAATAAAGCATAATAGTCTGAAATGTTAAACTCACTCTGAGCTACTCCGTTAATATAAATTTCTCCACTATCTGGTTTAAGCAAACCGGCAATTAAATTAGTCAGCGTCGATTTCCCAGCCCCGTTTTCTCCTACTATAGCTAAATTTTCGTAAGGCTTAATGGTTAAAGACACATTATTTATCGTTGGTATATCATTATTCGGATAAGTATAGGAGACATTTTTTAATTCAATCGACAGAGGTTCTTTTGGCAAAGCTTTGCCCTCTTCATGGTTAAATACTTGACCCTGAGACATAAAGTCATCATATTTTTTCGTCTCGTTTAGACTCGTATTCATTTTGCCTATAGAGTTGACTAAGGTCATGATGGTTTGAGCTAGGATCGTGACAGACCCGGCAAAGATGACAAAGCTAGAAACCGGAATAGCTCCCGCCGCAATCAATTGAACACTTCTAATATAAGATAAGGCGGACAGACCCATAATCCCTATATTTACCAGGGTGCTTTCTGTCCATGTCACCCTTACTTTCGGTTTGATAATCCGGTGGTATTCCGCAATCGTTTTATCTTCAACCTGCTTGAACCAGTCTTTCATCTGGAAAATACGTACATCTTTAGTGATACGGGATTCCCCATATACTTTTCTCAAGTAACGTAATTTTTGAGAATTGGCTGCTTTTGCTTGAAATAATTTCCGGTCCATCTTCACTTGCCATACGTTAAAGAAGATAACGATGAGCAGAAACACACCCACTAAAACAAGAAACAGAGATTCAAGTTGACTTAAAATATTGATATACAATACAACTCCTAGAAATGAGCTGCATAATTCAATGATTTCCGTTACTAATCGGCCAAATAGGGTCGTATTGTTATCGGTTAATTCACTGGCATTGTTGTATCTTTCTTGCGCTTCTTTTCCTATAATGAGCGGATAATCCAGCTTCAAATACTTCGTTTCAATTTTATTTCTCATAAAATCTCTCAAATGGTTCATATTCTCTTCTTGGTAAAGCATAAAATAATAGTTGCCCATTTGAGCGATTCCTATAAGAACGATTAACAAAAGCAATCTTAACAAGTAGTCTCCAATAGAAATACCTTCCAGAAGCCATTGGATAACAAATGCTGATAAAAGCAATTGTAGCAATGGCAAGGCTACATTAAATACCGTTGCAAACATAATGGCTAACAAAATGGTAGGCTTAAACTCATACAGCTCTTTGATTAAAAGTTTTGAATGTCTTATCTTTTCCTTCATCTCTATCACCTCACAGCTATCTTACCTAAAAAAATACACTTCTTGACCAGAAGTGTATGAGTGGTTCTAATTGTGTTACGAATGGTCGTTTAAAGGGAGGGTGACTTCTGTTGCAAATACCCCTTCTTCCCACTTACGATTCACAATTCCTTGGTATTTATTAACAGACTGATCGATTCGCGATAGTCCATAGCCTCGTCTGTTTACACCTTTTAAAGAAAGAAAAGCAGGCTTAGGGTTTTCGGTCATGGTGTTCGTGACACTTATGTACAAGGTGTGTTTCATAGGTGCAATGTATAAACGGATAAACGTATCTCCGCTTACTGGCCCTGATTTGGTTGTTGCTTCAATAGCGTTATTAAGCAGATTCCCTAAAATGACCGCTAAATCGACATGTTCGATAACTAGTTCTTTAGGCGCGATGGCTGTTGCATCCAGCTCCACTCCTTGATTCTTCGCAGCTGTCAGTTTTGTATTTACGATGGCATCGATCATCGTATTGCCTGTCTGAATAATCGTGTCCACCTGATTCAATTCATTGTTCAACTGCTTGATATAGGCGTCCAAATCGTCAAAGCGCCTGTCTCTCATCAATGTATTCATTACTTGAAGATGATTACGGTAATCATGACGGATTCCTCTCATCTGGCTGTAGATGGTCTCCACTTCCACGGCATACTGATCCAGTTCCTGTTCTTGAACACGGTAAAAATCAAGTGCTGTTTTCATTCTATAAATCACTGCAGCACAGATAATCAGTATACTCCCCACAATCATCAGCCATATCCCATTAGTCATCATAAAACACTGCCCCTTTGTTATGCGTGACGAACCGTTCTTGAACCTGTTTGACCAACCTTCTGGAAACTGGCACTACTACTCCATTTGACAGTTCAATATCTGTTTTTAGCAGACGGTTCATGTGGCTGACATTGACTAGGTAACTCCTGTGAGTCTGTATAAAGTTGTCGCTAAGTTCTTCTGACAATTCTTTCAATGTCCGACTGACTGTTACTGGTCCATTCAAAGTATGTATCTCACATTCCCTCCGATTAACTTCCACGTAGAGAATATCATCTAAGGCTAATTTGACTACTTCTCCTTGAGACTCGAGGGTGACTTTTTCTATTATGGTCGGCTGTCTATCCAAATGCCTTTTGAGCACACGTTTGACCTTGTCTAACTCGATCGGCTTTAGGAGATAATCCAGCGCCTGCACATCATACCCTTGAACAGCATACTCAGCAAAAGCTGTAGCAAAGACTATAGTCAGGTCCTTATCCGTTTGCCTGATCTTTTTTGCTACTTCCAATCCATCCGTCTGATTCATTTCAATATCGAGAAAGACCATATCCAGATCGGGGTGGTCTTCCAAAGCGAACAGAAAAGCTTCACCACTGGAAAAATCAATAAGACTAACAGATAAGCTCAACCTCGCTGCAGCCTCTTTAATTAGAGAGGTCATTGTATCAACTTGAATATCTTCGTCGTCAACTATAGCTATCTTTATATGATCTGCCATTGTTTCCCCTCCTGTCAACGGATGTTGTGTCCTGATATTATCTTATCATAATAAGTCCGTCTATAACTTTTCTAACCGTAAATCATCATATATTATAAGTTGAATTTTTGAACTAACTGTTCTTAATATATCATGTAATAATGTTTAAGACACATTCGCAATAGTATATATATTTCAACAATATATATATATTGACTTAATATATATATTTTAGTATGTTTAATATATAAATGGATAGGAGGGATACGATGTTTTATAATGATGGAGTGACCAATGCGGGAAGCTATAAACTGAGAAAATCCGGGAACAGCGACATTACTACAGTCCCAAAAGAAGTCAAAGATGCATTGGAACTGGAAACAGGCGATAAAATTGAATATATTGTAGACACTAAAGGTACCGTCACAATGAGAAAAAAAGTCGAAAAACATGATATCGATTCTCTGATAGAAGAAAGTGTGGCGCAATATCATGAATTACTTGAAGAACTGGTAGAGAAATGATGAACTACTTAACAGCTGAAGACATCATAAAAATCAATGTATACGTCATCAAGACTTTTTCTCCAAAAGAACCTATAGGAGTCAAAGATGCAAGTGCTCTTCAATTGTCTGTGACTCAACCTAAACAGGTAGTATTTGATAAAGAGCTCTATCTCGGCGTATTAGAAAAAGCCGCCATACTGGTCATCAATTTAACTAAACGACACCCATTCTATAATGGAAACAAGCGAACAGCATGGGTTGGAATGGACCTGTTTCTGAAAATAAATGGGTATCGGACAGCTTTTCCAACTAATGAGGGGGTCGACTTCATCCTGAAGATTACTACCTCTGATGATCCATTCGACGAACTGAAACAATTTACTGTAGACTATTTAAATGAGCGTGGCTACGTCACTAAAGATTGAATACAACCTAAGGACTATCTTCTCGGATAGTCCTTTTTATCTGTCTTTATGTATGATATAGTATGCACTAAGTAAGGAATAGAAGACACTTTGGAGGATAACTATGGCAAAAAACTTGAAAATGAAGGCTGCGAGAGTCGCTCTGGACATGTCTCAGAAAGACCTGGCCGATGCAGTCGATGTGACGCGTCAGACTATCAGTGCGATTGAGCGGGGAGATTATAACCCGTCGATTAAACTATGTATACGCATCTGTAAAGTACTAAATACCACACTTGATGAATTATTCTGGGAGGGATAAGATTAATGGGAAATTTTGATGAATATCAGAAATTACTGAGATATAAATATGGATCACAAGCTTTTATGATTTTGATTTCTCTGCAATTTATAAACTTCGGTCTCGGCTTATTTACAGACTTTCAATGGGGAGAAACTAGAGAAACTGAGTATATCCTGCTTATTTTTATCCCCATACTCTATTCTTTGGTCATGTATATTTACCACGGTGCCTACTTTCTCAAACATCAGAACGGGAAACTTTATTCTATTCTATTCTGTTCTTCATCATAGGTATACTCCTTATTTCTCAAGGATTTTCACCTTATGCAGACATTGTCTCAGATGGACTCGTGACTCTAAACGCCATAGGACCTGTGAGTGGTCTGATTTGGATATCAATATCACTTTCATATGTAGTGAGAAACTTGGTGGAAAAGCGAAAGGAAGCTGATGAAGAGGATTAAATGTTTATTGCAAGGAATTAAAAAATTGTGCAGATAACTGTCTAAGAAAGGAAAATTTATATGAAAGAGTATGATGAGTATCAAAATTTCAAACGTTATAGAAACGGGTTTTATGCTCTCTGGATTCTGGTATCACTTTATATGGGTAATCTCGTTCTAACCGGCTTAACCGATATACAATGGGCAGAAACACACAGACTTGAGTCAACCATCATTATTGTATTTTCAGTAACATGCATGACAGTATTAAATGTGTATACAGGAGCTCACTTCGCAAAATGGGAAAATCCTATAATTATTTCAATCATCAGTATAATTTCAGGATTATTATTCATGAGTAGTTCCATATTGTCCAATCAACCCTTAATTGAAGATGGAAAATTGACTATACACGCGACAAGCTTACTTGTCGGAATTAATTTCCTGGCTATACCCGTCACTTACTTAGTCAGAATCAGTGTAGAAAAGATAAAAGATGCGAAAACGGGCGAAGAAGAGTAAACTGAGGAAGCAAATAATAGGAGTTTAAACTGGAGCTGGGGAGGACACTTTAATGACTGAATCAATTTTAGCAATCACTGGACCGACATCGGGGCTCGGTCGGGGAACTGTGCTCGAGCTGGCAGACACGTTTGACCGGATACTGCTCTTATGCCGGAATCTTGAAAAAGGCGCCCGTCTTAAAGGCGACCTGCTGGAGCTGAACGCTAATCTGTCAGTGGATATTGTTTGGTGTGACTTAAGTGAGCTGTCCTCTGTCAATGAAGCAGCTAAAACTATTAAAGACCGCTATGACTATATCGACTGCCTCATCAACAATGCTGGGATAGTCTCGACTAGCAGGCAGGAAAGCGTTGATGGATATGAACTGATGATGGCGACCAATTATTTAGGTCCGTTCCTTCTGACCCATCTCCTGCTTCCTCTGGTTATGAACAGCGAGAGGAAACAAGTCATTGTGGTATCATCTGGCGCCTACAAATTTGCGCCAATGAAACAGCCATTTTTCAAACCCAAACGATTCAGTCCCATTACCGGTTATGGACGTTCCAAGCTCGGCAACTTGTACATGGCTCAGGAACTGCATGAAAAGTACTCACGTCAAGGTCTAAAGACAACGGCCGTTCATCCAGGTATGGTCTCAACGAATCTCGGGAAATCAAATGTCAGCAAAAAAGTCGCTGACGGCATCTTCAAGCTTCTCGATCCATTCTTTGTAACCATCGAAGAAGGTGCCCAGTCCGTTCTTGCAGCAGTGAATAGTCCGGACACCTATGCCGGTTTCTATTCAGAGGAAGGCAAGATTACTGTCGTTAAGAAACACGGGAACGATGTCGAGATGCGCCGAGCTTTCATTGATGCGACACTTGAAGAACTGGACATCCAGGCTTTATAAAATCGACTGGACCAGTTCTCTAAGTGTCGGGAGGACCTCCTGCTCAAACCACGGGTTGCGCTTCATCCAGCCGTAGTTCAGTGGACTGGGGTGAACCAGTGGGAGATACTCAGGCAGATACTGCTTATGATTTCGGACGGTTTCGGTCAGATTTTTCTCCCGCCGTGGCCCGAGGTAATACTTCTGCGCATAACCTCCTACTAAGATAATCGTTTCAATATTCGGCATCTCCTTAAGAATAAGGGGGTGCCATTTTTCTGCAAATCCTTTACGCGGCGGCATATCTCCCGATTTAGCCTTACCCGGATAATAGAAATCCATTGGAAGATGAGCGATTTTAGACGTCTCATAGAACACTTCCCGTGAAATACCCATCCACTCACGCAGCCGGTCCCCGCTCAAATCGTTCCAGAACAGCCGCGACTCCTCAGCCTTCCTTCCAGGTGCCTGACCGATGATAGCGATTCTCGCATCTTCTGTAGCTTTATAAAGCGGCTCGATGTCACGACTTGTATACCCTTCATTCATCGGGTCGGCTATAATCTGATGTCTGATCTGTTCGAATTCACTCATATGACTTAGAGGCTCCTTAATTTTTATTGACAAATTAAATGGCTGGTTTAGATTCTCAGATAATTATTTCAGCCCTTATACTTTTGAGAACACTGAAGTAAAAGCTTCTCATTACAAAACGTGCTACATTAGACTCTTCATCAGTATCCCAAAGTGCTCAACTCACTACCCAAGCGCGACATCTAAAGCCATCATGACTGTAAAACCGATCATCAGCCAGATAGCTGCTAAGTCTTTGTTTCCATTTTCCTGAGAGCCCGGGATAACTTCCTCAGCTACAACAAAGACCATTGCGCCTGCTGCAAATGCCAGTGCATAGGGAAGCAACGGTTGGATCAGTGATACGAGCCATAGCCCCAGCAATGCAGAGACAGGTTCTACAAATCCTGAAAGCTGTCCATACCAGAAGGCGCGGCCGCGTGACATTCCTTCTCGTCTTAACGGCATCGATACAGATGTTCCTTCAGGAAAATTCTGCAGTCCCATACCTATGGCCAAAGTGACGGCTCCGATGAGCTGTGACATATCGCCATTCAGCGACATCGTTCCGAAAGCGACACCAATCGCGAAGCCTTCCGGGATGTTATGTAGGGTAATCGCCAGGACTAACAAGGTACTCCGTCTGTAACTGTCCGGATTTCTTCCTTCAGCTCCTCGCTTAACGGAATCTGAACCTGTCTGACTCAATGCCGGGTGCAAGTGAGGCAATAGCTTGTCCACTCCCCATAAGAAAAATCCACCCGTCATGAATCCGACGGCTGCAGGGATCCAGGAAGGCAGCGGACCGCTCTCTGCCATTTCGATGGCGGGCTCCAGAAGTGACCAGAAACTCGCTGCGATCATCACCCCTCCGGCAAACGCCAGCATTGCGTCCATCACCCGCTGATTCACTCGTTTTGCTGTAAAGACCAGCGCTGCGCCTGCCGCAGTCATTCCCCATGTAAATAATGTCGCCAGCAGCGTCTGTACTGCTGGGCTTAATTCCACAAACCAGTTCCACATCTCTATCTCTTCCTTTTTATCAGTTGTAATGGTCCTATTATACGCTTAATTTCTGAAAATTAGTATCCTTCCGCCTGTTTCAGGACTTCTCTGATTCGCAGGCAAAAGGTGTCAGATAATGAATGTTTGTACCTGATCCCCTTTCCTACCAGATTATGATGGACACCTGACCGCTTAATTAGTTAAACTGGATACACAATGAATCGCTTACACTTTAAACCAAGCAGGAGGATTTAACGTAATTCCGAAAGAAGTCTCCCACTTCTAAACGTATGGGTACGAAGCACCAGTGAAAGTGGGAGATGAATGTCGGTCAAGCGATAGCTTGAAGTTATTTCTCAAGACCTTTTCTTATTAGT
>NZ_BAAGIQ010000034.1:0-21648 GCF_054658175.1 Alkalibacterium sp. s-m-28 | reverse complement strand
CATAACGATCGATGGCCTTCTTCCAAGTGAAGGAGTAAATATTGGCATCAGCTTGAAGTTTCGTGCCGTCAATAAACAAAGCCTCCTCATGAAGCAGGCCATTCTCTTGGAGTAGTGAAGTGAACAGGACGAAAGCATATTTGATCAGGCGCTTGGCATGTTCACTAGAACGAAAATTATTGATTGTTTTATAGGTAACGGATGTGTCGCCAGTCAGCCATTTCATTGGAATGGACTCGTCATTCATGCGTTCAATCGTGCGACCTGAAAAAGTAGAACGACTATAGGCAAATAAGCACATTTTAAGTAACATGGCAGGGTGAAACGCAGGACGTCCCGTAGAAGAGGTTTCTTCCAGAAGAAATTCCGCAGGAATAGAATCAACGAAACGACTGATAAGACGTGCTTCGTGATCCTCGGGAATAGTGAAGTCTAATTGTAGTGTTAAAGCAGTTTCCATTGTGGTATAATTTTGATACAAAGTGAGCCCCTCCTATAATTTCTGTTGGTACTTCAATTATAGCCGGTGGGGCTCATTTTGTCTTTAAAAAAGAAACATCCCTCGACCATTTTTTTCTCAAAATCGGTCGAGGGATTTATTCATTTTAGGGGAGTTTTTTCCCAGCCCCAACTTAATACCACTTTTTGTTGGACGGAAATCCGCCCATGGATAGGAGTGTTTACTAAATGAAAAAGTGGAATTATCGACCAAGTAGACCTTATTCTGCCTACTTATGTGTGTCTTCTGATGAACCATCCCTAGTAACTGATTGAATATTTCCAAAAGAACAGTCGCGTCTAGTGCTTTTAAAGCCCGTGATAGTTGGGAATAACTGATTGTGTCAACGCCTATCACCATTTTTAATTGAGGGTGAACCAGTTGTTGATCTAAATGGCGCAAACTTTCTGTTTCCTCATTAATAGCGAACAAAAAGAGCATCAATACCTTACTAAACGTTAGTTTTTTGGCATAGCGATTAAACGCATGAATCGCCTTTTGTGATGATGGACTTAACTTTTCTAAATTTATATATGAAAACCATTTATTTATAGTCATTTTTGTATTATACTTATCCATGCTTAGATCCTTTGTATTGGTCTTGGATAAGTCATCCAAGTACTAGTATAAAGGATTTTTTTATGTCATGGAACAGTTAAATTTTTAATGCAACACTAGTGATAAGAGATGAAAGAGAATTAATTCGAGAATAGATAAGGCTGGGACAAAAGCTTTATGTATCTGAATTGTATTCGAGCAATCGCAAATAGAAGAATAAAATGCATTCCCCACTATGTTCCTAAAACAAGGAAACGAAATGGGAATGCATTTTTTATTACAGACTCATATAAATTTACTTAATTGTACTATAAATTCCTTAGTATCGATCTAGCTGCATCCAGGTTCATATGCGGCGCCTGTTTCAGCAAATCCGCTACCTTATGGACCTGTTCTCCTTTAGCTCCCGCACTGATGGCAAGAGACCGGGCATGCAGTCCCATGTGGCCTTTCTGTATACCGTCAGTAACCAAGGCTCGAACAGCTGCAAGGTTCTGAGCCAGACCAACTGAAGCCAGGATGCCGGCCAGTTCATTGACGTTTGGATGCCCTAAAATAGTATGAGACAACTGTGCGGCTGGATGAATCGAAATAGCGCCGCCTACTGTCCCAATTGGTAGGGGAAGAGTGAGTGAACCGACCAGGTCGCCTTGCTCATTCTTCTCCCACGTTGTCAGCGACCGGTACTGCCCACTTCGACTGGCATAGGCATGGACGCTGGCTTCAACTGCGCGCCAGTCATTTCCTGTGGCGGCAACCACAGCGTCCACCCCATTCATGATGCCTTTATTGTGAGTCACGGCACGATATGGATCTATCGTCGCTACCTGAGTGGCTTCAATGATGCGGTCTCTGACTTCTTCTCCAGTGTACTTTCCGATCTTTAACGCGTGTGCCGGGATGACACATTGAGAAGTCGCCAGGCTTTCTGTCGCATAATTGGAAAGGATACGAAGCAGGGCAGTCCCGCCAGTCAGTTCCTCTATATAAGGAGCAATGCCTTCCATCATCGTGTTAATGATGTTGGCTCCCATAGCTTCTTTCGTATCGATATGCAGATGAACAGAAAGGAAAGCAGGGAAATCCGTCTGATCTGTTTCTTCAAGAATACGCACAGTCAGATCTCGGGCTCCACCTCCTCGTTTAACGATAGAGGGGTGAGCTTCATTTGCTCGGTCTAGAATGGCCTGTTTTGCATTCAGGACGATTTCTCTGGCCTCAGCCATGTTGCCGACGTGCTTTAAGGTCACCTGACCGATGACTAGTCTGTCTGGAACGTCCGTTGAAAAGCCGCCTCCGGTACTGATGATTTTAGCCGCAAAACTGGCCGCTGCAATAACGGATGGCTCTTCAATAGCCATTGGAATCACTTTGTTTGTGCCATCGATGACGAAATTCATGGCAACCCCTAGAGGAAGGGAATAATTGCCCAGATGGTTCTCGATCATATTGCTGCCTGTTTCAAGGTTCAGATCCAGGTTATTTGATAAAAGCGTCTGTTTATCTTCATCTGAAATGACACCCGCTTCGAATAGTGCATCGATTTTTTCTTCGTGTGATTTTTTATAAAATTTACTCAGTTTAGTTGTATCCATTACACCGGTTCCTTCCTGATTCTCTCCTAACCATTATGAACGAATTTACCGTAAAAGAAAAGGAAGGACTGTTTAAGATTGAAATCTTGTTTACAAATTAGGCAAAATCTAGTATACTCGTATTAGTAATGACCCAATAACGGTTCTTTAGCTCAGTTGGGAGAGCACTACCTCGACAAGGTAGGGGTCACTGGTTCGAGCCCAGTAAGGACCATACTAATATTATACAGAAGCCTCCAAAACGTTGATGTGACAACCATCAAGAAGCGTTTGGAAGCTTCTTTTTTTTATTGTTGCATAGTACTGTTGCATACGAATGTTTGTTTCAGTCAATGTCTTCAGTAGAGGTACGAGTGCTAAGAGTAATAGGTCGTCCATTCACATCCTCCTCTTTGACAGGTATTTCAATTACCTTCTTACCAGTCAGCTGCTCAATTAATTTCACTTGTATATCGATTGGCATTTTAGCCACGCCTTCTACCTTTCTGCCGTCTTTGTAATAACATGTTACTGTCATATGACCACTCCTTCTCCGATAACGTAAGGTCAATTCTAAGGCTATTTCAATCTTTTACATGGACACTTAGGCTAGAAACCGACGTGTCGAGCGAATATATCGGCTGTTTTCTCTTTAGCTTCTTCAGTCACATGGGTATAGATGTTCATAGTGACTTCATATGACGAATGGCCTAGACGTTCTTGCACGTCTTTTATGCCAGCGCCTGCTTCAAATAGGATAGAGCAATGTGTGTGCCTTAACTCATGTGGTGTAATTCGTTTCAGTTCATGCTTTTCGATAATCTTATTCATGAATGATGTAAGGTTAGCGTGTTGGATATACTCATTATCTAATGTAGTGAATACAACTTGATCTGGCGTGTTAGTATTCATTCCTAGCTTTAAATAGTCTAAACGTTGAGTTTTACGCCACTCTTTGATTATGTCAATGGTAATAGGATCTAAAGAGATGGTACGCTCTCCGGCAGTTGTTTTTGTGCTCTGCACTATGAGAGAGTTATCTTTCCCACGTGCCAGTGTTTTATCGATGGTAACGGTATTAGTTTCAAAGTTAAAGTCTTGCCATGTAAGAGCCAGTGCTTCGCCTTTACGCATACCACTGAAAGCCAGTAAACGAAACATAGGGAACCAACGCGGGTTATTATCTAGCTGAACGCATTCGAGGAATCGTTTCAACTCATCCTTAGTGTAAAAGTTAATGTCTCTTTTGTTCTCTTTTTTCATTTTAGGAACGTGTACACGATCCATAGGGTTATGTCTTATTTTCTCTAATGTAATAGCATAATCAAAGATTCGTTTACAATAATTCTTCATGACCTTAGCTTTCGAGATACGTTCAGACCATTTGAACACAGCCTCCTGGCATTGAGCAGGGGTGATGGCTTGAATACGCAACCGACCTAAATCTTTGAGCACATGGTTATCGAATAGTTCTCTTGTTTTAACCGCAGTGCTTTCTCGTACATCTTCTTTATAGATGACATTGAACCATAGTTCATAGATCTCTTCAAAGGTTTCATAAGTGGGCTTTTGATAGCCTGATTCTTCATGATTTGCTTCCTTTCTCTCCACCGAAGGACAAAACAAGTCCGCTGGCCGGCATTGAGAATAACGGAATCATGGAACAAGTCGCTAAGGGTATCTACTCTGGCGAGCTTGAAGTGAACAAGGCGATGAACAGCGTGCTCGGTGGACGGTCGTTTGATGTGAACGCACATGCGACGCACTCAACAGCTAACACTGAATTATCTGGTAATACTCGACTAGAAAGTTTAATCGAGCAATTGATACACAAGAATCAAGACATCTATGTGGACGGCGATCAATGGGTAGGCGCTACGTATAACCGTTATGATCGTATAGGCGCAGAGAAAACACAACTAACAGAGAGGTGGGGCAGATAATAATTAAACATAAGTAAAATCTGCTTTAGGAGGGTTACCAATAGGTAGCCCTTTTCATATATATTAATTCATTAAGATTCTGTTATAATGTAAAAAAAAGGAGTGGATACTGAATATGAGATTTAACAATTACCACCCCGGGGCTGCATTAAAAAGAGTTTTCAAGAAAAGAAGAACCGGTTGTTTTTGGGGGGCCTTATTCCTAGTTCCATTATATTTTTATGGAGTAGACTACTATCAATTTAAAGTTATAAAAACTTGGACAGACATACAATTTGATCACGTATGGGGAAGTATAGCTATGCCATTGTCTATATTTGGAATGTACATACTTATTATTAATTTATCTTCAAAGAAAAATTATAATAGTTTTTTAATTTTGACATCGGTGATGTTTATATTCTCAACATGGATATATACAGATCAATCTATTGCATACTTTGGTGTAATAGGATTCGTAATAGGAACTACTATGTTGTTAGATACATTAATAGACCTTGGATATAAATTAACCAAAATTTATAATGAACTAGAACCATTTGAAAAATTGACTATTTCTATACCTGTAATTACGATTCTTTTAAATGCAATATTAAGATAATCTTATAATTAATGTAAATATGTATACGCTTCAAGTAATATAAGGATATAGCATTTAATAATAAAAAGAGGTGGATAACTTGGGAATATTTGATATGTTTAAGAGGTCAACAAATAAAGAATATAGTAACAATGAAAATATAAAATATATACAGAAGACTTACTATAGTAAATACCCTGAATTCCCTTATATAGCAGAAGACCGCAACTTTAAACAATGGAAAGAAGGCGCAATAGTTCCGCCAGTGGTAGTAGATAAAAAAATGATGAGCCGTAACAAAGAAGGATTGTTAAATGGGCATGTTTTTATGGTGTATTGGATAGATAAATACCCAGAAGGTAGACGTATACCAGCTTATTTTGAATACAAATACGGTCTAAATTTCCAGAAAGAGAAAGCAACTCTGGAGAATCAAGGATATATTGATCAAGGAAACGCTACTGCGAAAGGCATAGCTTTGATGGAAAAATACCAACAGGTTATAGATAATCACTTACAGGCCAATAAAGGTATCGTTGAGATAGATATGGATAAGGAACTTAAGAGATATAAAAAAGAAGTTGCCGAACTGAAAAGTCTAGGAATAAAACCAGTTGAAACTATCGAACAAAGAAAAGGTTTTTTACTTCAAACTAAAGGCATTAATCACTACAAAAACAAAGAGTTTGATGAAGCTGAATCCTTTCTCCTTCAGGGATTAGAGCACAACTTTTATTCTCCAGGTGGAGTTGAATACTTAGCCAAGATATATAGAAAGAGAAAAGACTATAAGAATGAAGTCGATATATTGGATAAAGGGATTAAACGATTAATAAGTGATCTACCGAAAGAAGCTAAACAAAGTAATGAAGTTCTATTTGAAAAGTTACAAGTAAGAAGGAACAAAGCCCGAGAGTTATTAGAGAAAACTCTAGATAAATAAAAAAAAGCCACTCGAATGAGTGACTTCATCCCCAGCCCATTAGTGCAAAAGTGTTGCAGTAAAGTGTAGTATGCGTGGGTAATTATAGATAATTGTAGTTGATAGCTAATTTCGCTCTTTTCTTGTGGTTGTGAGCTTTTTGAGTACTTTTGCAACTGACTAATGATTATGGTTTCTTCCCAGTAAGGACCAAAAGAGATTTGTATCGGATGATCTGCACAACTAGTGTGCAGGTCTTTTTTTGTATGGTAAGGTTATACTGACGATAGGCGTCCGCTACTTCTGTGGCATTATTTGTTTAGTGCCAGACCACTCGATGGCTCCCTTGAATCTTATTACATTTTAAATGATGATTTTTGAATGTCGCATGATTTTCATGTAAGCTAAATTTAAATCTTATGACAAACTCAAGATAAAAGAGTAGGTGAGTGGGTTCTAAGACGCATCTTGTGACAAACTCGAGGTTAAGAGAGCCAATGAGTGGGTTACAAGAGCCATCCTATAACAAACTCGCTCCAAAAAGAGTCGATAAGCTTGGACTATTAAGGCTTCATAATAAAAAAGGGGTATCAGACCGAATGGCTAAAAAAGATAATGTCGAAAAAATCATCGATGCAATAAGTGTTGCTTATTCTGATCCAGAAGTGAAAAAAGATAGTCATATGCATGAAGTATTGTTTCATGCAGCGAAACAGATAACTTCTGGTCATGACTATCGTCCTGTATGTGTTCGTCTTAGGAGAGAAATTTCATTCTTTTCAATGCGAAACAACTTAACAACTCCTGAGTCTTTGAACAATTTATATGATTTAATACAAACTGTGCACATTACCTCTAGAATCCATATTCCTTTCTAGGTCCGATCATTCCATTGATGGACTGGAGGAAATATGAAAAATAACTATATCAGGGTGACTAGATGTAATTATGAAAAGTTGCTCTTAAGTAAAATGATAACGGATTCAATATAATTGAGCTATTACACAAATAGTGATAAAGTTTGATGGAAAGATGCTATTATAACAAGTCAGGGAGGAAAAGCATGATGGAATACACCTATTTAGGACGAACAGGACTGAAAGTCAGCAGGCTTTGTCTGGGTACAATGAATTTCGGGCCGTATACAAGTGAGCAGGATGCCTACGACATAATGAACAGAGCACTTGATGCTGGAATCAACTTCTTTGATACGGCTAATATTTACGGTGGTAGTGGGAATCGAGGGCAGACTGAAGAGATTATCGGCCGCTGGTTTGCACAGGGTGGTGGAAGACGGGAAAAAGTCGTTCTGGCAACTAAAGTATATGGCGATATGGAAGATGAAACAGATGGCCCCAATCAGAAAGGCGGACTTTCAGCCTATAAAATACGACGTCACTTGGATCACTCATTGAAAAGACTACAGACGGATCATGTGGAGCTTTATCAGATGCACCATATTGAACGGCATGCGCCTTGGGAAGAAATATGGGGCGTGTTCGAGTCGTTAGTCAATCAGGGAAAAACGTATTATATTGGGGCAAGTAATTTTGCAGGATATCATCTAGCACTCGCTCAAGCGGAAGCTGAGAAGCGTCATTTTCTTGGTCTCGTATCCGAGCAGCATAAATATAACCTCCTGTGCAGGCTGCCTGAACTTGAAGTTCTTCCTGCTGCAGAAGATCTGGGCATTGGAGTTATCCCATGGAGTCCGCTTGGCGGTGGATTACTTAGCGGCAAGATTCTTGATCCGGAACCTGGTTCAAGAAGTGAGCAGCGTGCAGCTAACCTTACTGAGCATGAACGAAATCAACTAGAAGCATACTCTAAGTTATGTGCGGAACTGGGCGAATCTGAACCAAATGTCGCATTGGCATGGCTGTTAGCTAATCCGGCTGTCACAGCCCCAATTATAGGTCCTAGAACAATGGATCAGTTGGAACAAGCACTCAAAGCAGTCGAAATCAATCTGTCAGAAGATGTGATGGACGAACTGGACAGAATCTTCCCAGGTCCCGGAGGCAGAGCACCTGAAGCCTACGCATGGTAAAAAACTAATAATAAAAGGTATAACAGACATCCATTCTTTAGTAATAAAAGGAAGATGTCTGTTTTTTTATACGTTAGGTTAAGCTTTATAGCTGTTTTTTAAATAATAGCAATAAAATCTTTTAAGAATGGAATATATGTTACACTAAAAATGTAATGTATATATTCCATTTTGATGCAGGAGAGGATCAAGAGGTTGAACAATAAAGTCAGGACAGTGCGTATAGAAAAAAGACTCACACAGTTGGAGCTGGCAGAGAAGACTGGCGTGACTAGACAAACAATCAGCTTGATTGAGAAAGGGAAGTACAATCCAACCTTGAGGCTGTGTCTGGATATCTGCTATGCGTTAGATAAAACGTTAGATGAGGTATTCTGGAGAGAGAAGGAGAGTCAGTAAATGAAGAAAATAAAAGACGAGCGCTTAAAGTTACAGTATTTAAAAATTATTCGAATAGTTTGCATCATACAGACTCTAGGTATTATAGGCATATTAGGTTATGAAATAGCTGCAGTAGGATACAGTGAAGCGAGACAGAATCCTTTGTGGCTGCTGATGATCATCACCGGAACGGTTTATGCGTATCTTCAAACCGGCATCAGTGTGGACCAGGAAACGAAACGCATCAATTCCAGAAAAAGTTTGCTTATATCTATAAGCATCACTACTTTGATATCAATCGTTTTAGGTCTGGCTAACGCTTTGTCTGAAGGTGGGACAGCTGGGATGGGTCTTGTGCTCGGACTGATAGTATTTACATGTGGCTTGATCCCATCGTACTATATCTACCATCTGCGTAAAGAGCAGGAAGAAGATGGCGGTTTAGATTAATTGAATTAAAGAGTTCATATGCAGAATCCTAGATCCATAAAAACGCCCTGACCAGTTGCCTACCTGCTCAGGGAGTTTTAGTGCTGTTATCTCATATCGTTTTGCATCACTAAACGGATTAAGGCAGATTATCTATCGCGTACTGTGCCTGATCTGCAGTATAGCCTTCATAAATCAGCTGGTCATATAACCCCTGGTTTGAAAAAGACATGAAGTCCAGGTAATTTATAGCACTTTGGAGCGCATTTTCACTCCAGTTGGTTTCTACAGTATCTACTGCATATTGAGCAGCATCTTCAGGATAGCCTTCGAAAATCAACTGATCGTAAAGGCCTGTTTTTGAAAAGCTGGTAAAGTCCAGATAGCTGTTAGCCGAGCCTAATGCATTTCTGAATTCTCTAGATACTTCTCCTTCAGGTTCAGATGGTTCACTGACTTCTTCCTCAGCTGGTTCGTCTCTGGCAACTTCTTCAGTTTCTTCTTCTTTCTCTGTTTCTGTGACGATAGACTCTTCTTCTTCAGGCTCCTCAGCGGTGTCTTCTACGATTTCTTCGCTGTCCTGATCTGATACTTCTTCGTTTTCCTCCTGAGCTTCAGCCAGAACTGTTTCCAGATCTTCTATATCTTCTTGCGCATCAAGCAGCTCGGATTCCAGGGACTCGATCTGGTGATTCGCTGCTTCCAAGTCTGACTCCAGCTCTGAAATAATCTCTTCATGTGTGTTGTCCTCTGATGATTCTACTTCTTCGCCGCAGCTTGCGAGAAACAGTGCGCTGAAACTCAATAGGGTAAGTATTTTTCTCATATTTTCCTCCTTTGGTTCTAAAGTGATAGCGATGAGAGGCTGTCATGATGGTTCACGTCTGAGTGGGGGATAGGGTGTGTTCGAATAAGAAGTTTCCGGTAAAGTCGGTTTGAAATAGAAGAAAAAAAGGTGGATGGCTAACTGGCTAAAAAATGAAAGCAACAAAATATAAAGCGTTTACATAATGTTAAGTCATTATAACATATTAACACAATAATATTAAAGGCTAACCTCAGTGGATTAATGACTTTTACTGATTCTTTTACTGATTGGATGCTGATCCATGTCGGAAGTAATTCATTCAGTCGATGAGAAAAAAGCGCCACAGATGTCTGAGCAGGACATCTGTGGCGCTTCTTGCTATTCATTATAGAAGAGAATGGTAATGTTACTGGTTCAATGACACATCTCTCAGCATCAAGATACCTGTTGGATGCTGCCATAGTCCCTCTACATCATCACTTACAGCCAGAAGGAATTCCTGGTGGTGGATGTAAATCATAGGCGCTTCATCTACAAGAATTTCTTGAGCTCTGCTGTAAAGGTCAAGACGTTCGTCTTCGTCAGAGCTTTGGCGTGCTTCTTCAAGTACTGAATCCAGTTCATCAGTAGCGAAGAATGTACGGTTACCCGCTTCACCGAAGTTGTCAGAGTGGAACAGTGGATACAGACCGTAGTCTGCATCACCAGTTACTGTTGACCATCCTAGGATGAACATGTCGTGTTCGCCGGCAGCAGTATCTTCAAGATACGCACCCCATTCAACAATCTCGATTTCAACGTCGATGCCGATTTCTTCAAGTTGTGCTTGTACTGCTGTAGCCGTATCAATACGATCCTGGTTATCATTTGTCCAAAGTGTTGTGGAGAAGCCATCTTCGTAACCTGCTTCAGCAAGCAGTTCACGTGCTTCTTCAACATTGTACTCAAGACCAGATATATTTTCGTCATGCCCAAAGACATCTGGAGCTAACGGGCTCTCTGCAGGAATTCCTACACCATCGTAGATTCCGTTAATGATCGTATCTTTATCAATGGCTTTAGAAATAGCCTGACGTACCAATGGATCATCGAATGGCTCTTTTTGAGTATTGAATCCGATGTATGATAGACCAACAGATGGTTGACTGTTGACAGACATGCCGTCAGTACCTTCTACACGACTAACATCAGACGGGCTGAGTGGGTCTGAGATGTGGATCGCACCTGTTTCAAGGTCAGCTAGACGAGTGGATCCCTCAGGAACGACTCGGAAAGTGATGGAATCCAGTGCTGGTGCACCACCCCAGTAATCGTCGTTTCTGTTAAGAACGATTTCGTCACCTGGAGTCCAGCTTTCGAATACAAATGGTCCGGTACCGACAGGGTTTTCATTGATGACACTTCCTGGTTCAGAGCCGTTCTCAATTGCTTCGTAGTCTGCTGCGATGACTTCTGCTGACATCATTCCTCCACCATTGTGAGCAATATGTGCTGGAAGTGGGGAGAATGGATACTCGGTCACAAACTCGACAGTATAATCATCGACAACATTAATTTCCTCTACCATTTCGTACAAGAACGCACGAGGAGAAGCAATCTCTTCATCAAGAATACGTTCGAAGTTGGCTTGAACAACATCAGCGTTGAATTCAGAACCATCATGGAAGGTAACATCTTCCCGTAGCGTGAACTGCCATGTTAAGTCATCGACCCTTTCCCATTCTGTTGCTAATCCAGGTTGAAGCTCCATATTCTCATCTTGAATCAGTAGCGCTTCGTAAATATTGTAAGCAACGTTACTTGAAGGAGTATCATTTGAACCATGTGGGTCAAGAGAAACAGCATCAGATAGTTGACCAATAACTAAATCTCCACCCTGAGCACCTTCAGTATCAGTCCCAGTTTCTTCTCCGGGATCAGTTCCACCGTCGACCGGATCACTATCATCTGTACCACAAGCAGCAAGTAAAAGCGCTGCAGCAGTTAATGATGTGAAAAATAACGATCGTTTATTCATTTTTCTCATTATTAATGCACTCTCCTTTTATCGTGTAACATTTGTAAAGTGAAATATAAGTTATACTATATCGAAGAACTGTTTAAAGGTCAAGTTATTTATTAATATTTTAGAATGTCTTTTTAACCTTATTTTAATTTAAAGGGCAGATCCACCCTATCTTCCATTAGAGAATAAGAAAAAGAATTAAGTTAAGATTACATAAAATATAATTACACTAATACTTTGATGGGCATTTACTAATCTATTGATTCAAATTAAGTTGCAAAAAAGGGAGTGATATGTAAAAATAGATAAAAATGATTATGTTATAATTTCGAAAGTCGTCATTCTTTATTCACTTTTCATGCTGTTAATGAATAAAGAATCGCGTCTTTTATACGTAGAATAGAAAGGAACAGGTATTATGCAGGAAGAAGTAAATTTAAACACCGGAAGTCCAAGTGGACAGGAGCCCGTTAATCACAATATTGTAAGGTTTCAGGATTTCTGGAAGAAGTTTTACCGTAACAAATCAGCACTTATTGGAGGAACGCTGATCATATTGCTTATTTTAACTGCTTTAATAGGTCCGTATTTAACACCATACGGCCCTAACGCTCAAAACTATGACGCCCGACTTGTTGGTCCTTCCTTGGAGCACTGGTTCGGAACAGACCATCACGGGAGAGATATCTTCAGCCGAATTATACACGGTATGAGTATCACATTGCGAGTAGGATTTTCATCTGTTCTGATTGGGATGACTATTGGAGTAGCGTTTGGAGTTGTCTCCGGTTACTTTGGAGGCTGGGTCGATACTATAATCATGCGATTTATGGATATTCTATTAGCCTTTCCGGGAATCCTTCTGGCGCTTGCTATTGTCAGTGTCTTAGGTGGCGGAATGAATAACGTTATTATATCTGTAGCGATTTTCTCAATTCCCGTGTTTGCCCGTATTTCGAGAGGGTCTACATTGGAAGTTCGAGAGCTGGAATATATCGAGGCTGTAAAAGCTTTAGGTGCAAGTGATTTTAGAATTATCGTTTTACATGTCCTTCCTAATATACTTTCACCAATTATTGTTCAGGCAACACTTAATATCGCAACATCTGTCTTGACTGCTAGTGGCCTATCCTTCTTAGGAATGGGTGCACAGCCACCAACACCTGAATGGGGTGCAATGCTAAGTGATGGACGTAATCACATGTGGGATGCGCCACATGTATCTACAATTCCAGGGCTGGCTATCGTAGTTGTTGTCTTGGCTTTCAACATTTTTGGCGATGGACTTAGAGACGCGCTGGATCCGAAATCGAAAAACTAGAAAAGAGGGAATTATTGTGTTGAAATTTTTAGGTAGACGACTGATACAGACTATCCCCGTATTGATTGGTGTGACTGTGTTGACGTTCAGTATGATGCTTCTGATACCCGGTGACCCGGCTCAGATTATGGCGGGGGAGAGTGCATCTCCTGCACAGCTTGAAGCAGCGAGAGAACGACTGGGTTTAAATGATCCCGTTCCAGTCCAGTACTATAATTATGTAAGTGGCGTAGTTAGAGGGGATTTAGGCAACTCGATTCGTAGTGGACGAGCTGTATCTACTGAAGTCTTCGGAAGACTGGCTCCAACGGTAGAGCTGGCATTTTATAGTACATTATTATCGGTATTTATCGGGCTGACTGCTGGGGTCGTGTCAGCTGTCCGGCGGTATACATTTATCGACTCCACACTCATGTTCGGGGCACTTTTTGGTTTATCCATGCCTAATTTCTGGTTAGGACTCATGCTCATACAATGGCTGGTCATTGGGACAGGCTGGTTCCAAGCTTCAGGTTGGGGTACCCCTCAGCAGATGATTCTACCTGTCATAACTTTAGGGACGGCCGGCTCAGCTATTATTGCAAGAATGACGCGTTCAAGTATGCTTGAGGTTATTGAGCAGGATTACATTCAAACGGCACGCGCAAAAGGAGTCAGTGAGAAAAAAGTTATTTACAAGCATGCCTTGCGTAACGCAATGGTACCCGTAGTAACTGTCGTCGGCCTGCAATTTGGATCTCTTCTTGGAGGGGCGGTTATTACAGAAACAGTATTTGCAATCAATGGGTTGGGACGACTGATCATTAACTCGATTCGAGCTAGAGATTTTCCGGTTGTTCAAGGAGGAGTATTGGTCTTTGCCTTCCTGTTTGTTTTTGTCAATATTATGGTCGATGTCATCTATCGATTGCTCAATAAACGAATTGACCTGAACTAAGAGTAAACGAGAGAGTAATAATAGGCAGGCTTAGAGCTTGTCTTCATGAGTATAGATTGTGTATTCGAGAGGATGAATGAAAGTGCAAGATAAATTACTTCACGTAGAAAATTTGAACATATCGTTTTCTACAGGGGACACCCTTCTGGAAGTGGTATCCGATGTATCCTTTGACATCGACCACGGTCAGACAATTGGGATCGTTGGCGAATCCGGGAGTGGGAAAAGTGTTTCTGCTCGAGCTATTATGCAGCTTCTAGGAAATAATGCAGTGGTCGGATCAGAAAGTATCATTACCTTTAATGGAGAAGATATATTAAGTAAATCAGAAAAAGAAATGAGAAAAATACGTGGAAATGACATCGGCATGATTTTCCAGGACCCGATGACTTCACTGAACCCTACAATGAAAGTAGGAAAGCAGATTTCCGAAACGATTCGTATTCATGAAAATGCATCGAAAAAAGAGGCAGCTGCTAGAGCGAAGGAAATTATGCGTCTAGTAGGGATCCCGAATGTTGACGAACGATTTGATCAGTATCCCTTTGAATTTTCAGGGGGAATGAGACAGCGGATCATCATTGCCATTGCATTGGCATGTAGCCCGAAACTGCTGATTGCGGATGAACCAACGACGGCTTTGGATGTAACGATTCAGGCTCAGATTCTGGACCTGATTAAAGATATTCAAGAAAAAACCGGAACGTCCATACTGCTAATCACACACGACTTCGGTGTAGTAGCCAATATGTGTGAGAAAATCGTTGTCATGAATCAGGGACGAGTAGTTGAAAGTGGAACGACTAGTGAAATATTTACGTCTCCTAAAGAAGAGTATACAAAGAAACTTCTGGCGGCTATTCCTAACCTGCATGAGGAAAAATCACCTGAATCAAAAGAGAAGCTGGTTCAAATATACTCCGGCACGCGTGAAAAATTGTTGGAAGTCAATAAACTGGCTAAGCATTTTCCTATAGGGAGAAAGAATACTTTAAAAGCTGTTGATAGCATTTCGTTTGATATCTATAAAGGTGAAACTCTTGGTCTGGTAGGTGAATCCGGATCAGGGAAATCGACGACCGGTCGTACACTCCTTCGTCTTCATGAAGCAACAAGTGGTGAAACAATTTTTGAAGGCAGTGATTTAAATACCTTTAAGAAAAAACAGATGAAAGAAATGAGAAAGAAAGTCCAGTTTGTTTTCCAAGACCCATACTCTTCACTCAATCCACGTAAAACAGTAGAGGATATTATTGGAGAAGCGTTGGATATTCATAAACTGGCAGCGAATAAGAAACTGCGTAGAGAACGTGTTGAAGAGTTGCTGACTTTAGTCGGTCTGGACACATCCTTTGCAAAGCGTTTCCCTCATGAATTCTCAGGGGGGCAGCGTCAACGTATCGGAATCGCAAGAGCACTTGCTGTCGAACCGGAATTCATTGTGCTGGATGAACCGTTATCTGCTTTGGATGCATCCGTCCAATTGACAATAGTGGATCTTCTGGAAGAGCTGCAACGCAAACTGAATCTGACTTATCTGTTTATTGCTCACGATCTGGCGACTGTTAAAAAGTTGTCTGACCGGATAGCCGTGATGTACAAAGGTCAAATTGTCGAGCTGACTGATTCGGAAGAACTGTTTACAAATCCGATGCATAATTACACAAGAAAGTTGCTGTCTGCTATACCAGTGCCTGATCCGCACTATACGGCCACGGATGCATCGTTTGCACATGATGATTCGGTAGAAATATCTCTAGAAGGCCAGACATTACAAGAAGTGAAAGCAAATCACTGGGTTATGCAGTAGATAAGAATAATCATAAAAACATGAACATGCTCTTTTTAGTCAGAAGACTAATTAAGGGCATGTTTTTATTTATAGAAAATGGAGCATTTTAGTTCTAGTTCAGCTTCATTGTTTACCGGTTAGTTAACTAGATTAGTATTCAAAGGGCTATTCGTAGAGGCTTCGGAGTAGGGTATGCTAAAGTTAAGTAAGACGAAACAAATAATTACCGTAGTCTATAGAATCAGGAAAGGAGCCTTTTTTAATGAGTGAAGTCAATTACTCTTCTGAAGATTATCTGAATAAAGTGGATGCCTGGTGGCGGGCGGCGAATTATCTGTCGATCGGTCAGATTTATCTGAAAGACAACCCCCTGCTTAAGCGTCCGTTGAAAAAAGAGGACATTAAAATCAATCCAATCGGGCATTGGGGGACTGTTCCAGGACAGAACTTTGTTTATGCCCACCTGAACAGAGTCATCAATAAGTATGATCTGAACATGTTCTTCATTGAAGGACCAGGTCACGGCGGTCAAGTCATGGTGTCAAATGCCTATTTAGACGGGAGTTACTCAGAAGTCTATCCAGATATTACAACTGACGAAGAGGGGATGGCAAAACTCTTTCAGCAGTTTTCTTTCCCGGGAGGAATCGGCTCTCATGCGGCTCCGGAGACACCAGGGTCCATTCACGAAGGTGGGGAGCTGGGTTACGCTCTGTCTCATGCGACAGGTGCTGTACTGGATTATCCTGATCTGATTGTAGCAGTCACTATTGGTGACGGTGAAGCTGAAACTGGTGCATTGGCTACCTCCTGGTTTTCAAATGTGTTCATCAATCCCGTAACTGACGGTGCAGTCCTGCCTGTCCTGCATTTGAATGACTACAAAATTGCAAATCCGACGATTCTTTCACGCAAGTCAGATGAAGAACTGACGAAATACTTTGAAGGACTCGGCTGGACCCCTTTATTTGTCGAAGGAGACGATCCCGACGGTATGCATCCGAAAATGGCTGACACATTGGATCAGGCGATCGAACAGATCAAGTCTATTCAAACAAATGCGCGTCAAAAATCGGCAGAAAATACAGAGATGCCGCACTGGCCGGTAGTTATTCTCCGCAGTCCAAAAGGATGGACGGGACCTGAAGAATGGGACGGGGAGCCGGTTGAAGGGACATTCCGATCGCATCAGGTGCCGATCCCTGCAGAGCAAGGCAGCATGGAATACAGTGAAGCATTAACTGACTGGATGACCGCTTACCGACCGGATGAGCTGTTTGACGATGAAGGCAAGTTGATCGAAGAGTTGAAAGCTATCGCACCAAAAGGAAACAAACGGATGGGAGCCAATCCTGTAACCAATGGAGGCATCGATCCCAAACCACTGAAGCTCCCTGACTGGCACAGACATGCACTTGAAATTTCTACTCCTGGAGCTGAAAAGGAAAAGGATATGATGGTGTTCGGTCGATTTGCCCGTGACATTATTGATTTAAATCCAGATAATTTCCGGATAATCAGTACCGATGAACTGAAGTCCAATCGGCTGAATGAAGTCCTGGAGACGACAGATCGCCAGTGGATGGAAGATATCGATGAACCGGAAGACGAAGCGCAGTCAAGTACTGGGCGTGTGATCGATTCACAGTTGTCCGAACACCAGGCTGAAGGCTGGATGGAAGGTTATGTCCTGACAGGCCGCCATGGGTTCTTTGTCAGTTATGAAGGCTTTCTGCGCATTGTCGATTCGATGCTGACGCAGCATTTTAAATGGATACGAAAAGCTGACGAACAGAAGTGGCGCCGCAAGTATCCGTCACTGAACATCATTGCGTCATCATCAGTTTTCCAGCAGGATCATAATGGCTATACGCACCAGGATCCTGGCATCAGCACGCATCTGGCCGACAAGAAGCGCGAGTACATCAGAGCGTACTTCCCGGCTGACGCCAATTCACTGATGGCTGTCATGAATAGAGTCTTGACCTCGACACAGAAAGTGAACCTCATTGTGTCAAGCAAGCATCCGCGTCCGCAGTTCTATTCAGCGGAAGAAGCAGAAGAGCTGATCGACAAAGGACTTAAAGTGATCGACTGGGCAAGTGTTAATGACTCAGACGACCCGGATATCGTCATCGCCGCTGCCGGAACAGAACCGAATTTGGAAGCTCTGGCCGCGATATCGATCCTTCACAAAGCCTATCCTGATTTGAGTGTTAGATTCATCAACGTGGTGGACCTGTTAAAACTGGCCAGCCAGAAAAAGGATTCACGTGGCTTGAGTGATGAAGCCTTTAATAAGTTGTTTACTAAGGATAAACCTGTTCTCTTCGCTTTCCATGGGTATGAAGGGTTAATAAGAGGCTTGTTTTTCGATAGAGAAAACAGACAGCTGATCACTCATGGCTACCGGGAAAATGGGGACGTGACGACGCCATTCGATATGCGAGTAGTCAATGAACTCGACCGTTTCCATCTGGCTAAAGACGCTGCCCACGCAGTATACGGTGAACAGGCTGCAGAATTTGAAAACGAGATGGACCGGCTGCTGGACAAGCACCATCATTACATTCGGGAACACGGCGATGATATGCCTGAAGTGACCGAATGGAAATGGGAGCCTTTGGATAGATTTAAGTGATTAATTCATGACTTTGATTTAAAAATCAACGTGTTTGGTCCTAGTGTAGCACATTTATCGTCAGCCTATAGAGTAGAGGGTGCATACCCATTATGGGCTCTTAAATCTCCTGTCCTGAATGGGTCCTGATCAATTCTAAGGAAGTGACCCAGCGAAAAACGATGGTATAATTTCCTTTCGCTAACGCTTGCATTTTTACATAAGTATGCTTAAATTAAGGTAAAGACGGGATCATCGAATGAGTGGAGGCTGTCATGGATAGAGAAATCAGACAATCTAATTTGAAGCTGTTTTCAATGAATTCCAATCGTCCCTTGGCTGAAGAAATTGCTGAGGAAATTGGAATGGAGCTGGGCAAAGCGGATATTACCCGGTTCGAAGATGGAGAAATACGGATCAACATAGAAGAAAGTGTGCGTGGAGCTGATGTGTATATCCTGCAGTCCACAAATGATCCGAGCAACGACTATATTATGGAAGTCCTGATCATGATCGACGCATTGAGACGGGCCAGCGCCAGAACGATCAATGTAATTATGCCTTATTACGGGTATGCCCGGCAGGACAGAAAGCCGGGGCTACGTGAAGCAATCACAGCTAAGGTAGTGGCGAATATGCTGACGATTGCCGGAGCCACACGGATGATTACCATGGACCTGCATGCACCTCAGATTCAGGGCTTTTTCGATATTCCAATGGATCATCTGTCCGCCATTGCAACGCTGGCGAACTATTTCCTTGACAGAGACTTCGGGGGAGAAGAGACCGTTGTTGTTTCACCAGATCATGCCGGAGTCTCTCGAGCCAGAGAAATGGCTGAGCTGCTTGACTCCCGGTTGGCGATTATCGACAAACGACTGGCAGATGAAGATATTGATGAAGAAATGCATGTAGTGGGTGACGTGTCAGGGTGCACCTGTATCTTATTCGATGATATCATGGACACGGCAAAAACTGTCACAAAAGCCTGCGAGTTACTCAAGGAAGCCGGTGCAAAAGACGTGTATGTCTGCGTGACACATCCTGTATTATCTGATAACGCCATCGATCGGATCGACCAATCGGGAATCAAAAAAGCGATCGTGACGAATACGATCGATATCAGAGAAAAAAGCAGCTGCGAACTGATAGAAGTCATCAGCATCGCTCCGATTTTAGGGGACGCGATCAGACGGATCCAGAGACACCAGTCGATCAAGCCACTTTTCGACAAGCATTATGTAGACAAACTTGAAAAGCGTCTTAATAACTGAATAGAGACAAGCATCCACTTCCAGTCCCATTAATCAGGTCTGGAAGTGGATTTTTTGGTAGAGGCCGAATATGAAGCCAGTATCTCAATGAAGCAGGTGCAAACGTCATTTGACAGTAATAGATTAACCGAAATCTGTTGAAACCCCATATGGAATCCAGTTTATTTCGTTTGCATTTTCAAAAGAAAAGAGTACACTATAGGTGAGGATAAGGGAAAGCATTAGTAACGAGAGAAAGGAGGGTCAGGGATGAGTGACTTATTCCCAACCAGAAGGGACTTCATGGATTTCGGCAGACGGTTTTTCGATGATGCGTTAGGGCAGAACTTCGGTCAGTTCAAGACGGATATCATTGAAAAAGATGAGGCATACGTTGTAGAAGCAGAATTACCGGGCATGTCAAAAGAAAACATTGAACTGGATTATAAAGACAACGTTCTGTCGATCACTGCTAAAAAAGAAACTGAATCAGATGAACGCGATGATGAACGTCAGTATATTAGAAGAGAGCGTTCCAGTCGTTCATTCAGTCGTCAATTTATCATTCAGGATATCGATGAAGACAACATCAGTGCACAGTTTGAGAAGGGGCTATTAACGATCACTTTGCCTAAGCAAAATCCGACACAGTCCAGATCTAAACGTATTGAAATCGAATAGACTTATTACATCTTCCGACCGCTGAACTCATTACAGGCGGTCGGAGATTTCTTTGTCTTCTGTCTGATACCATTTTCTTGTATAAATAGCTGATACATACTAAACTGTAAATAAACTAACAATTGAGGAAGTGTAAACGTGAAAATAGCCCAATCCATTACAGAATTGATCGGTCAGACACCATTATTGAAACTGAACCGTCTGGTACCGGATGATTATGCAGATGTTTATGTAAAAATCGAGATGCGTAATGCAGGAGGAAGTGTGAAAGACCGCATTGCCTTGAACATGATTGAAGAGGCAGAGAAAGAGGGTCTTCTGAAAGAAGGCGATACGATTGTTGAAGCGACCAGTGGAAATACAGGTGTCGGTCTGGCGATGATCGCTGCGGCTAAAGGGTACAAGGCAGTGTTTGTCATGCCGGATACGTTAAGCGTGGAAAGACGTTCCCTGATGAAAGCTTACGGTGCGGAACTTGAACTGACGCCTGGAGATGATGGCATGCCGGGAGCCATGGACAGGGCGCAGACGCTGGCCGAACAGGATAATTACTTCATGCCGTCTCAGTTTAAGAATCCGGCAAATCCTGCTGTTCATATTCAGACAACGGGTCCTGAAATCATCGAAGCACTTGAAGGAAAGACTCCGGATGCTTTTGTAGTAGGGGTCGGAACTGGTGGAACACTGACTGGAGCAGGAAAAGTGATGAAACTGCATAATCCTGCTGCTCAAATCATTGCGGTCGAACCGCATGAATCAGCGGTATTAAGTGGAAGAGAAAAAGGGAAGCACAAAATCCAAGGGATAGGGGCAGGTTTCATTCCGGACATCCTTGAACGGGATCTGATTGATGAAATCGTGACCGTTACAAGTGAAGAAGCTATCGACATGACGCGTGAAGTGGCCCGGAAAGAAGGGCTACTGGTTGGTATTTCGTCAGGAGCCAACATTGCGGCAGCTATTCGAGTGGCAAAACAGCTGGGCAAAGGGAAAACGGTCGTGACTGTCGCCCCGGATACCGGTGAACGTTATCTTTCTACTCCAGTATTCTCGATTGAAGAAGAGGGCGAGTAGGTCAAAACAGTCAATGCAGCTGACTCAAATAAGTAAACAGCCGTGTACCGGAAGGACTGTACGTCCAAATCGGTAAACGGCTGTTTTTTTGTCCTAGAATAGGAAAGTATAAAGTTTTACCCGCTAGAAAGCCTATCACCTCAAACGTTAATCACTATCACTTGATTTGAAAAGAGAGGGGATTTAAAGGTACACTATACGTATGGTAGAGAAAAGCATTC
>NZ_BAAGIQ010000033.1:0-23501 GCF_054658175.1 Alkalibacterium sp. s-m-28 | reverse complement strand
GGGGATAGTTTGGTAGTCGGATACCTACTATTTTACCGATAAATGAGGGAGGGGCAAGTGTTTTTTGTCTTTTCCTTGATAGAACAACGGTTATAGACCTTTAAGAACAAAAAAATTTGACAGTAACTGACTGTACAGGGGAGAGATAAAAAGGAAGCAAAAAAAGCTGCAGAGGAGATGCTTGATAAAGTGGGACTGCTGGATAAGTCAGATACCTACCCTGCTCAGCTTTCCGGTGGGCAGAAGCAGCGTGTGGCAATTGCCCGTGCATTGGTCATGGACCCTAAAGTGCTGATCTTTGATGAGCCTACTTCTGCGCTGGATCCTGAACTTGTCGGTGAAGTGCTTGATGTCATCAAGGACATTGCCGACCAGGGGGATACTTCCATGCTTCTGATTACCCATGAGATGGACTTTGCCAAAGAAGTGGCTGACCGTATCGCGTTCTTTGATGGAGGGAAAATCATCGAAGATGGCCCGCCGTCAGAAATTCTGTACAACCCACAGGCACCTCGCCTGAAAGAATTCCTGGAACGTTTCATGAATACTCAGTCATCACCTGAATAAGAAAAACCGAACAGGCTAACTCAAAACTCTTCAGTCTATAATCAATACGCCAGCTCCTCGCATTATCGTGAGGGTGCTGGCGTTTTTTGATTAAATGAGTCAGTTGAGAGGGCGATCAGCATCCGACTTTCAAGGCTGTCAGCTTAGGACTCTTTCAATAGAAGAGACAATTTATAAACGTAATCGTCATATTTTTTGAAAGACAGTTCGTCGAGTGCAAGGTCTTCCACGAAGTGAGAGCCAACTATGAGCTGTTCCTTTTCTGCATGGACCAGCATCGAGGCATAACCCTTGAGTACATCGTCATCGCCTCCCTTGAAGTATCCGGTCAGGTACTGTCCCCCAGGTAAAATGAAGTTACACAAAGACTGATCTGAGACTTCGGTATATAAAAATCCGCTGTAGTTTTCTGATTCCTGGCTGACTTCCTCGACGGGAACGATTAGCCCTTCCAGAAAAGTGGTCTGAGCGGTCTTCTTATCTAAAGAGGCATAATGTGTTGTATAAGCTTGGTAATAGGAACGCGTATCCAGAACGTTGTCGATCCTGGTAGTCAGCATATGCCGGGCAGAGAACGATTCAATTTGGAACCCGGAAGACAAACTGGCGAGGGTTTCGTCTGTAACACGTTTCTTTTCTCTCATAGCTTGTTCCAGACGATTCAGCCGAGCAATTTTTTTCTGCAGAGCATTTGCTTCTTTTGAAAGCAGCTGTGAAAAACGTTCGGGCGATCGGTTGTCAAGGAAAGCCCTAATGTTATTAAGCGGGACGCCGATTTCTTTGAGAGCGGAAATGACTGAGAAGGTTTCAACTTGCTTCAGTGAGTAATACCGGTAGCCATTTTCTTTAACATAGGCTGGTTTGAACAAGCCTTTTTCATCATAAAAGAAGAGTGTATGCTTAGACACACCCACTAATCTGGCAAAACGCCCAGTAGTGATGTAAGCGGATTGTTTGACCATATAAAATTTCCCCCTTGACTATAGAGTAACTCTATACTTTAGTATATATAATGAATCAAGTTTTGAAAAGGAGAAGGATTTTATGAATAGAGAGACAATGAAGACGGCAGTAACCGGTACAGTTTTATTTGTAGCAGGTGTCGTCTCTCTCTTCTTACACATTAATGATGACGGCTTGTTTGCCTATATTCTGTTGGCGTATGGTGCCTGGGAAATTGGAGAGGCTGCATCGGACTATTATTTTGGTGATCAGGATGAAGAAGAGGACCGGAGCTGGGAAGAAATTAAAAATGGATTCAAAGCGGATGTAGCAAAAATAACGATTCCTCTGATCCTGACGATGCTTGTCGAAGTGGTCATGATCGGTACAGGGTTCAGATTGTTTACATTCATTGCGTATATACTGACGCTGATTATCTACCTGATGTTCATTGGGGTTTTTTCGTATTTTGAACTAAAAGATCAGGAAGACACCTCTTGTCAGTTCAACGATTGAATAGATAAAAAATGATCATACAGATTCCAGTTCGTTGAATAAAATCAGACTGGAACGGAGATTTTGAGTCCCATAGCTGTTCGCGTTTACGTTATAATAACGAAGAAGACAGAAGAGTAAAAAAAGTATCATTATAAGACTGACGGGGGGAGTAAGCATGGAGAGATGTGGCTGGGTGACTGAAGATCAGGTCTACCTCGACTACCATGATTATGAGTGGGGACGGCCTATGAAAGATGACAGGGAGTTATTTGAGCTGCTCTGCTTGGAAGGGGCTCAGGCCGGGTTGAGCTGGCTGACGATTCTGAAACGACGCATGCAGTATAGAGAAGCCTTCGACCAGTTCGATCCATCCACCATTGCCGACTATTCAGATGAAAAAATCGAGGAGCTGATTCAGAACGAAGGAATCATCCGGAACAGGCTGAAAATAAGAAGTGTCGTGAAAAATGCAAAAGCGTATCAGGCTGTCGTTGAACAATATGGCTCTTTTTCTTCCTATATCTGGAATTTTGTGGACCATCAGCCGATCATCAATCACTGGACTGACCTTAGTGAGGTGCCAGCGCAGACAGAAGAAAGCCGTAGGATGAGCCGACAGATGAAGAAGGATGGATTCGGTTTTGTGGGTCCGACCATCTGCTATGCCTATATGCAGTCAGCTGGCCTGGTCAATGACCATCTGACCGGGTGTTTCTGTTACCAGGAAGTGAAGCAGTTAATCGAAAAAGGAGAATTCAGATGAATCGTATCAATTTGATTTGCCTAGGAGTCAAAGATTTGAGAAAGTCCCTTGCATTTTATAAAGATATTGGATTCAGCACGCCTGAGACAGCCGAAGAGCCGGCGATCGTTTTCTTCAATAATGAAGGAAGCAAGCTGGAACTCTACCCGATAGATGAGCTGGCTAAAGATATTAATGAAGAAAATCCGCCAAAATCAATTGGTGGTCAGTTCAGAGGGATTACACTCGCCTGCAACATGAAATCAAAAGAAGCAGTAGATGAAGTGATGAGTAAGGTAGAGGCTGCCGGAGGAGCAATTGTGAAAATGCCTCGAATTGTATCATGGGGAGGATACAGCGGATACTTTTCTGACCCTGACGGCTACTACTGGGAACTAGCTTATGCTGACACATGGGAGTTCGACGATCAGAATATGCTTGTCATCGACTAGAAATCACCAGAACATGTAAGGATATAAAAATCTTGAGCCGGCCTATCAGCTGACTTGAGATTTTTTATTTTCAAGGTAACACTTCTGATTCTTCTTTCGTTATTACTAGTGTAAGCAGTGATCACCTTACACAATCAACTAAGGAGGAAACAATAATGAATAAAATATGGTCAGCAAGTAAAGTAGATATTTTTCTGGAAGATGTTGAGAACGAAAAGCTCGTCCGCAGAAGTTTTGCTGGCGCTCATCAGTCTCTATCTGAAGAACAAGTCACAGCATTCACTCAGGCTCTTGATTCAGTAACGGATCTGCCTGTTTCACATACACTTGTCATAGAAGAATACCGCTACTCACTATAATCAACTAAAACAAAACAGGAGGCACACCCATGAGTATGAAACTAGAATTGCGTTTTGAAACAGGAGAAGGTAAAAACCGAGTTATCGCCTTAGATCAGCCGAGAACAGGTCTGACTAAGGAAGACGTTCAGACAGCAATGGAACAGATCATTGCACAAGACATGTTCACCGTCAAAGGTGATCCGCTCTATACTAAAATCAAAGGGGCACGTTATGTGACCCGAACAGTAGAAGACATTCTGGAAGCAGAATAATTACATTCTCACTACCCTGGCTGAACTGGTCAGGGTAGCTTTTTTTATATTGGAATAAATAATTGGACTTTTAAAAAGTAAGTGTTTTTGCTATACTACCAGAGTAGAAAGATAAAAGGAGAGCATACACATGAAAAAACTGCTGCTCGCATTGGTTAGAACCTATCAGAAAGTCATATCCCCGCTATTTCAGCCAAGCTGCCGCTATTACCCGACGTGTTCACACTATACCGTTCAGGCACTTGAAAAACATGGAGCCGCTAAAGGGTCCGTTATGGGAATGGCGCGTATTCTCAGATGTAACCCATTTGTAAAAGGCGGAGTGGATAAAGTGCCCGAACATTTTACAGTCAGAAGAAATCCCGACAGCGAAAATGAAACGTATCTTGGATCAGGAATTACCGTAAAGAAAAGTGACCTGACTAAACAGAAACAGAAGATGGACTGACTATGCCGATCACATTAAATGAAGAAAATTTTTACGAGACGATTAAGTCAGCTCCAATTGTCCTTGTCCAGTTCACTAGTGATTTCTGCGGGACCTGTCAGGCAATGGCTCATAGCTTGGAACAGGTCAGAGAGGCATCTGACGAATCTATTATTATTGCGGAAGTTAAAACCATAGACAACCCGGACTGGGCTGAAGCCTTTACTATCCAGTCGACGCCTACCGTTCTCCTTTTTTATAAAGGCAAATACACAAACCGTTTAAGCGGCGTGCACACGCAAAGTGCCGTTAATAAATGGATAAGAGAAGTCGTAGCCTAGTGCTGCGGCTTTTTTAAACAAACAGTAGCAAAAATCTCACTTATATTGCAATAATATTACAAAAAAGCGACTTTAGTATGAGTTTCATGTTAATTTGTTGTTTAAACAAATTAACTATTGTAAACGGTTTCTAGTAAAAGTATTATTATTGTAAGCGTTTAGTGTATAATCGCTGAGATATTAAGGAGAAGGCGGTGAGAAGGTCTGACGATTCTTAGGAATCACTATTGTTTCGTTAGTTGTCTCATTACATAAATAATGAGCGTACAGTCGAATAGTCAGAACAAATAAGGAGGACACGTATGGAGAACAGCACTAAATTTAAATTAGCAAATGGAATGATGAGTGCGCTGCTGGTCGCACCCGTCTTTGCTACAGCAACAACGGCTTTGGCACAGGAAACAGATAATGAACCAACCAGCGAACCAGAACAAGTCGTCGTCTATGAGAATGATTTTTCAGAAAATCCAGATGCCGACCAGGCACTTGTCTCAAGTGGAGATGCCGTGCTCGAATGGTTTAATGACTTTGAGATTAATGGAGAAGTTGAATCAGGCGTTTGGGTGACTAATAGAGTTAATGATTACGATGGAATCGATATCTCCTTTGATGAAATCGGTCTGGAAGAAGGACTGAAATATTCGATCCAAGTTTCAGGATATATTGCTGAGGGGGAAGAGATTCCCGAAGACACTTCAGTGAATATTGAAACGGTTAACGGATATACTTGGTTGACCAATCCGACTGCTGAAACAGGCATTTTTGAACTAGAAGCAAGTTATACTGCGTTCGGAGAAAACGATGAAGCTTTTCGTATTAAAACAAATGAAGCTGGAATTGGCATGGAGTTTGCGGTCGCTAACGTATTGATCACAACTGACACTCCAGCAGATGATGAAGATACTGTAGATGACGATGCAGACGATCCGACGTCACCGGAAGATCCAGTTGAAGATGACGGAAACGATGTTGAAGATCCTGTAGAAGATGAAGGAGACGAGGAGGCGTCTGATGAAAACAGCCCGGCATCTGAATTATCTATTCTCTTCTCAAATGATTTCACAGAAAATACTCAGGCAGCTACCAGTGCAGGTCCGACATTCCAGCATCAAGCTGGTTTTAATGATGGTCAGGGCGCACTGTACGTAGGTAACCGTGAAGCTAACTGGAATGGCGTTGACTTCAGTTTTGCAGAAATGGGTATGGAATACGGATATGAATATAATGTAACCATTCGTGGCTATGTCGATTCAGAAGTCGCTGTTCCATCAGGAGCAGAAGCGTGGCTTCAGGTTCCCGAAGAGGATTATCCATTATTAGCGCAAACCGCTTTTGTAGCAGGAGAAGAATTTGTGCTGGAAGATACATTTATATTTAATAATCCAGACTACACTCGTTTTAGAGCTCAGTCTAATGAAGCTGGTGCTGCTGTACCATTCTACATTACTGAAATTGTAGTTGAATGGGATGAAAATCAGACACCGTTGGAAGATGAAGTACCGGATCCAGATGCTCCAGCGGCTGAAGTGTTCACTTTTATTGACTTTGAGAATGGCGAATTAAATGGATTTACAGCTAGAGGCGATAACGAAACAGTGACTGTAACGGATGCAGATAATTATACAGAAGGCGGACAGTATAGTTTGCTGACAACTGGACGTACACAAGATTGGAATGGTCCTGCCCTTCGTGTCGAGGACTACATCAATCTTGGTCAAGAGTATCAGATTTCTGCCCGTGTGAAAACAGATGCAGAAGCCTCTACAACGTTCAGACTATCAACCCAAGTGAATCAGGGGGATGTAGCTAGTTATAATACGGTTGCTTCAACCACGATGAGTGCTGATGATGGCTGGGTACACCTTCAAGGAACCTACCGTTATTCTTCTCTTGGCGGTGGTTACGTCACTATATATGTTGAAACCGGCGGAGGAAGCCTTGCTGACTTCTATATCGATGACATCAATTTCGTTGAACTTGATTCTGAACCTGCAGACGTTCAGCTTGATCTTGCGCCGATTAAAGATGTTTATGCAGATGAATTCCTGATCGGTAATGCTATAAATATGGCTGAATTGGAAGGGGATCGTCTGACGCTCCTAGACCATCACCATAATTTAGTTACTACGGAAAATGCTATGAAGCCTGATTATGCTTATAACTCAGCCCGTGAATTTGACTTCGCTGACCAGAACCGTCTGGTAGAACGTATCTCAGAGGAAGGATTCCTTCTTCATGGGCACGTCCTAGTATGGCATCAGCAGTCTCCGGAATGGTTGCATAGTGATGCTAGCGGTTCTCCTTTACCGGAAGCAGAAGCGCGTGCGAACATGCAGCGACACATTAGAGAAGTTATGACTAATTTTGGAGATAGTGTGTATAGTTGGGATGTAGTAAATGAGGCGCTTGCAGGCGACTGGGGCAATCCTGAAAACTGGGAATCTCAGTTAAGAGATACTGGTTGGTTACGTGCATTAGGACCAGACTATATATATGAAGCTTTCAGCTATGCCCGACAAGTAGCTGACGAACTCGGAATGCCAGAAATGGTGCTTTACTACAATGATTATAACGATCATATTCAAGGTAAAGCGCGCACCATGTATTACATGATTAGAGATATTAATGACAGATGGGCTGCCGAAAACCCTGAAGAAGAGCGTAAGCTGATCAGTGGAGTCGGTATGCAGGGGCACTATAGCATCAACCTTAACCCTGATCTTGTCAAACAATCTATCGAACGTTTCGAACAGCTTGATATCGAGATCGGTATTACTGAGTTGGACGTGACGACATTAACAGAAAATGAATATGTTGAAGCTGAATGGAATCGTCAAGGCTATGTATATGCTCGTCTATTCCAGATTTTCAGAGAACATTCTGATTCAATCAACCGTGTCACATTCTGGGGATTGAATGATGCGAGCAGCTGGCGTTCTGAACGGTTCCCGTTATTGTTTGACGGGCGTCTTCAAGCCAAACCTGCTTATTATGCAGTAGTTGATCCAGATGGTTTCCTTGAAAATTATGAAGAGGCTGAAATTGAAGCTAACAGCAGTTATGCCGTATATGGTACTCCTGTTGTTAATGCAGAAATCGATGACATCTGGAATGATGCACCTGTAATGAACATCTCAAGATTCCAGACAGCATGGCAGGGGGCAAGAGGGACTGGACGTGCGCTATGGGATGAGAACAACTTGTATATTTTATTCCAAGTTGCAGATGGTAATCTGGATGTTTCGGCAGAAGACCCTTGGGAACAGGATTCTGTAGAAGCATTTATCAACGAGACAGGTGAACCAACACTGAGCTATATTGATGGTGTCGGTCAGTACCGTGTTAACTACGAAAACTTTGCAACATTCAACCCGAGTGCATACAGTGACGGATTCGATTCAGCTGCTCGAGTACTTGGTTCTGGTTATGTTGTAGAAATGGCTATTCCTTGGAAATACATCACCCCACAAGCAGGACACACGCTTGGGTTTGATATGCAGATCAATGATGGAGTAGATGGTGCACGTCAGGCAGCTGCTGCTTGGAATGACCTGACAGGTCAGGGCTTCCAGGATCCATCAGTTTTCGGGAACCTTACTCTGGTGAATGATATGGAAGATGTAGATCACGAAGATGATGCAGTAGTAATCACTGCAGGTGAAGAGGTAGAGGTTTTACCAGGACAGACCATTATTGTTGATGGACAATTAATTTCAATCAGCATGCCTAGTGATCTTCCATTAGGAACGTCGATCATTGTCAATATCCTTGATGGAGAAACTGTACCTGAACTTGTAAATGAAGAAGGACAACTGTTGACAGCTGCAGGAGACATTATCGATGTTGAACTGATTCTACCTGAAGGAGAAGAAGACTACGAAGGTGATTTCGTACTGACTTTAGGTACTGATAATGATTTTGTAGATGAAGACGTCAATATCTATTATTACAATGAAGAAGAGAGTATCTGGGAAAATGTCGGTGGAGAGGTAACAGACAATACGATTTCAGTTATCGTTCCAGGATTCTCTATCTACGGCGTGTTTGTTGCTGTGGAGGATGAGGATTCAGAAGATCCAGTAGATCCGACTGACCCAGCGGACCCAACAGATCCGACAGATCCGACAGATCCGACTGACCCAACAGATCCAGCAGATCCGACTGACCCAGCGGACCCAACAGATCCGACAGATCCGACAGATCCAGCGGACCCAACAGATCCAGCAGATCAGACAGATCCGACAGATCCGACAGATCCGACTGATCCAACGGACCCAACAGATCCGACTGATCCAGCGGACCCAACAGATCCAGCAGATCCGACAGATCCGACTGATCCAACGGACCCAACAGATCCGACTGACCCAGCGGATCCAGCAGACCCGGCAGATCCATCTGACTTAGGGGATACGGATACAGATGTCGATTCAGATGATGAAGAAAGAGGAGAGCGTCTGCCTCAGACAGCTACTGCGGTTTGGACGATTGGACTGATCGGACTGGCTGGAATGGCCTCTGGTTTAGGTATGCACTTTCTTTGCAAGAAAAAATAAGGTATAATAAGCATAATTTAATAGGAAAGCGAAGAGGAAACGACTCTCTTCGCTTTTCCCTGTTTTTACATAACGAGGAGGGGTATCATGAAATGGCTGGCAAATGGATTGATAGCAGTAGGGGTGGCTTTAATGATGTGGTTTGGCTACTCGCTTTATCAGCAGAATCAGATGCAGTCGGTTACCTTGGCGGAAGCTGAACAGGCGGTACAGACTATGCGTGAAAAAGTCGATCCGGATGACGAGAATCCGGCCGAGTCTTTTTCAGCCCAGACCCATGAAGCCATCGGGATCCTTCACGTCCCTAAGATTGACCGGAGCATCGGAATAGTTGAAGGAACTGATCCGGATGCGCTGGATTTAGGTGTGGGTCATATGTCTAGTACTGCATTTCCTGGACAAGGCGAACAAATCGTTCTGTCCGGCCATCGTGATACCGTCTTCCGCAATTTTGCAGAGCTCGAAATTGGTGACGAATTTATAGTAGAAATGCCTTATGGCGACTACACATACGTAATAAGAGACACAGAAATCGTCGATGCGGACGATACCTCTGTCGTTGGGGAGATGGGAGAGGAAGTTCTGGTCGTATCAACCTGCTACCCGTTCAATTATCTGGGGAGTGCGCCTGAGCGCTTCGTGTTCTACGCTTATCCGGTCAGTGAATAGACTGGACAAAGTAAGGAATGATTTTTGTAACGAAAAGCGACCTGGGCGAATGTATGATATAGTAGGAGAAATACAATTTTGGGGATGAGTATGATGAACGAACAAGTCGATAAAGTTATGGCAGATGTATTGAACTGGAGGCGGACGATGCACAAACATCCGGAACTTTCATTTGAAGAGTACTGGACAAGTGCTTATATTGAAGAAGCACTTCAGTCAATCGGTCAGATAGAGGTGACACGTCCGACTGCAACAAGTGTATTGGGAATCATAAAAGGGGCTAAGCCTGGTAAGAAAATCGGTTTGCGTGCCGATATCGATGCGCTGCCTATAGACGAAGAGCGTACGGATATCGACTTTGTGTCTGAAAACAAAGATATTATGCATGCGTGTGGACATGATGGACATGCATCGATCCTTTTAGGCGCGGCTAAGGTACTGGTCGACCAGATCGATGACCTGCATGGAGAAGTCTACTTGATTTTCCAGCATGCTGAAGAAACGCCGCCCGGGGGAGCGGTCGATATGGTAAGAACGGGTCTGTTTGATGATCTGAACTTTATTTATGGCCAGCATCTGTTTACACCAATTCCAACAGGACAGATCGGTCTGTTGAATGGGCCGGTAACGGCGAACTCGGACCAGTTTGATATTCTGATCAAAGGAAAAGGTGGACATGCATCCCAGCCGGAAAACTCGGTGGATCCTGTCCTGATCGGTGCACAGATTATCAGTCAGCTTCAGGCTCTGGTTTCACGAGTGACATCACCATTGGACTCGCTGGTCATCTCAACGACAAATTTCCATGCTGGATCAGCCAAAAATATAATTCCGGATACTGCGGTTTTAGGTGGAAGCGTCCGCTCGATCACTCCTGAAACGAGAGAAATGGTTGAAGAACGAATCGAAGCAGTCGTGAAGAATGTGTGCGACGTCTACGGAGCCGGCTATGAGTATACTTATTCTAAAGGGTACAGCTCAGTTGTGAATGATGATGAAAAAACAAATCAGGTCAGAGCTATCGCCACAGAGCATTTCGGAGATGCGGTCTTTGAATTCCCTCTTGCAATGGGTGGAGAGGACTTTTCAGCCTTTTCTGATTTAGTCCCCAGTACCTATGCCTTTATAGGAGCAGGGAATGCTGAGAAAGATATGGAATATCCGCATCATCATCCAAAATTCGGGATTGATGAAGATTCTTTCAGTACCGGAGTAGGCATGATGGTGGCTGTTGCTATGAACATGACTAAAAACTAATTGATAGACAAGGAGGCAGCTCAATTCATCATGAATTGGGCTCTTCTTTCGGGTTTGATCAGTCAAAAATGATACTCACTTTGTTACCGTGTCTAACAGTTTTTTTGGTTAAAGAGGAGATATAACATGACAGAAGAAAAAACTTATTCAGCCTATAGAGTGACGCGTTTTTCCATAAAAGATATAGTTCTGAGCACGCTGACACTTGGACTGAAAAAACCGAAGGCAGCACTCGAAGAAGGGAAACTCTTCAAAATCACGGTTGCTCAGGACGCCATTGAAATCATTGAAGAGACGACAGGAGGAAAACAGCTTTCCCGGGAAAAAGAGGCTGTTGGAAAAGAGGAACGTAACAGGATAGAGAAAAATCAGGTGTATAAGACTACAGATTATGTTTATCATCTGGAAGAGAATTAACTGACACAAAACATTCAGCGGAGTGGATTGCGATTAGACTCGTTCGGGACTATACTTAGGAAAATACCAGAGAGAAAGATTTAATATATTGGAGGCAGTTAAATGTCAAGCAGAGCTCAACGAATTGAAGAAATAGCAGTAGACCTAACAAGACAGCGCAGTGTGACAGAAACGATCGAGGAGCAGTTAGTGACCGAGAAAGTCCACTTGTTTTTCCAGCAGATGGATTATTTTCAGGATAACCCGGAAGATCTCTTTTTTGTTCCGGTTCCGCATGACAAATGGGAAAGGAAGAGTGTGATTGCTCTCCTCAGAGGAAAGAAAGATCTGGAGAATAATAAAACAGTCGTCCTGATCGGTCATACAGATACAGTGGGTATTTCTGATTATGGCGATCTGAAGAATTTTGCACACATGCCTTATGAGCTGACCGAGCTCCTGCATGAACGTAAGGAGCTTCTGCCAAGAGATGCGCGTGAAGATCTGGAGTCAGGAGACTACCTGTTCGGGCGCGGCCTTTTTGATATGAAAACAGGTGATGCGATCATTATGACTCTAATGGAAGAAATCGAAAGCAGACTGGATGATTTTTCCGGCAATATCCTGTTTGCGGCGGTGTGTGACGAGGAAGCCAATTCAGCCGGTATGCGTTCATGTGTACCTGAAATCGTCCGCCTGAGAGATGAGAACAACTTGAATCTGACTGGACTGATCAACACAGATTACATGACTTCCGAGTATCCCGGTGATGAAAATAAATATGTGTATATTGGAACAGTCGGGAAGCTTATGCCGTCCTTTTATGTCGTTGGAAAGGAGACGCATGTCGGTGAAGCATTCAAGGGACTGGATCCGAACCAGCTTGTCGCGGAACTGACTCGACGCATCAACTTAAATACTGATCTGTCAGATACAGTTGAAGGAGAAAGTACCTTGCCGCCGATGAGTCTTAAGCAGCAGGACCTCAAACCGGAGTATTCTGTTCAGACGGCAAAAGCGGCTCACGCCTTTTATAATTTCGCCACACATAGCCAGACGCCGGATGTGGTTCTTCAAAAAATGAAGGAAGTGGCCGAAGAAGCATTTAAGTCAGTGATAAATGACCTGAACACGCAGTACGAGCGGTACTGTGATCTGACTGGCAGGGCGTTTGAACCGTACACCTATGCGCCTAAAGTCATGACGTACAATGAACTGAAAAAACAGGTAGTCACTGATCAGGGACAGGAAGCAGTTGAGGCTCTGGACCGCGAGAAAGAAAAATGGCTGATCGACGATACGGTAGATGAAAGGGAATACGCTTTGAAGGAAGTCGAACTGCTTCAGACCATGTGGAAGAATCAGGAACCGGTCATCATTGTCTACTTTACGCCGCCTTACTATCCCCATATCTACGTCAAAGGTGATACAGACAAAGAAAAGAATCTCCTGGATGCTGTAGCGGAAGCGGTGACCACAACGGAATCCGACTATACACTTGTATATAAGAAGTTCTTCCCATATATCTCGGACCTGAGTTATGCTTCTGCTCCAGAGAATAAGGGAGAAATAGATGCACTGAAGGAAAACATGCCCGGTTTCGGTACGAAGTATAAGCTGCCTCTTGATGCGATGCAGAGTCTGGGACTTCCGGTAGTCGACATCGGACCGTTCGGTAAGGACTCGCACAAGTTTACAGAACGTCTTGAGAAAACGTACAGTTTTGAAGTTGCGCCGACACTTGTGTCTAAAACAATTGACGCATTGCTGCGCTGAAACAGATAGAAAAGCAGGGAGAAATCTCTGCTTTTTTAGTGAGTGTGGAAAAGGTTGTCTGCTAAGTTTCTATGAGGCTGAAAGGCAAGTGAAGCTCTTCTATATCCTTAAACAAATCTTTATGAGTTGCACGGACAATACATGATAAAATAAAGAGGAACTTGATGAGAGGGTGGGGTCAATGCGTATATTGGTTGCTGATGATGACAAAGAAATCTGTGACTTGCTAGAGATATATATAAAAAATGAAGGCTTTGAGGTTGAAAAGGCTTATGATGGTCAGGACGTGTTGAACAAAGTGGAGCACCTGGACATCGACTGCCTTATCCTGGATGTCATGATGCCAAAGAAAAGCGGCTTGGAAGTGGTCAAGGAAATAAGGAAAGACTCGTCTCTACCCATATTGATGTTAAGTGCCAAGACAGCTGACATAGATAAAATTCGTGGCCTGACAAACGGTGCAGATGATTATGTCGTCAAACCGTTCAATCCGTTGGAGGTGCTTGCCAGAGTCAAGTCACTGATGAGACGGAGCGGCTATGGAACGAAGGATACGGATGCGGACGAATTGGAGATCGGCCCGCTGGTCATTAGAAAAGATCATCACCAGGTCGAGACTGTTGATGGGGTTCCGGTACAACTGACTGCGTTGGAGTTTGGTATCCTCTATCTACTGGCAACTAATCCAAACAGGGTGTTTAACGCGGATGAGATTTTTGAAAAAGTATGGAAGCAGGAAAGTCTCGTTCCTGCTAAGACAGTCATGGTCCACGTGAGTCATCTGCGAGACAAGATTGAGAAAGCCACTGGCGGAGAGAAAGTTGTCAAGACCGTCTGGGGCGTAGGGTATAAAATAGAGAATTGATAACGGAGGTCAGGCAGGATGCAGTTAACAAATAAAGAACGACTGCGATTGGCATTTGAAGCAGTCGTGACAGCCGGGATTATCTTTCTTTGCTATTTCGCCGTCTTTGAAATACTCAACTGGCTGGTTACCTCGTTCCCCGAAGTCTTTGGAGATTTCTGGATTTTTGGGAACATGCTCGCTGATATCAGAAATCAGGAACTGTGGGGACTGACGCCTCTTGTCTTCATCTTCCTTATCATTGTTGCTGGTGTGGCGATATACTGGCGCCTGAAGAGGCGATATCACCAGTACGAACTGCAGCATATTATCAAAGAACTGCACTATATTGCACAAGGCAATTATACACATCGCATCAGAGGAAAATACAGCGGGGATATCGGTAAAGTCGTGGAGAGCATTCATGTGCTTGTCGATTCGACCGTAGAAGCAATGGAAGAAGAACGACGGATCGAGCAGAGTAAGGATGAACTCATAACGAATGTGAGTCATGACATCCGCACACCACTGACTTCCATTATCGGCTATCTGGGATTGATCGAGGAACGGCGGTTCACTTCAGCCAGTCAGGCTACTGACTATGTCCATACTGCCTACAAAAAAGCAAAGCAGATGAAAGCTCTCGTTGACGATCTGTTTGAATACACGACTGTACGTCAGACGACTACCCCTCTGGAGTACATTACGTTTGATATGGGGCAGCTGATCGAACAGATGGCCATCGACTTTGAACTGGAAGCTTTAAAGAAAGGCAGGGAGATAAGGACTCGTACACCGGACACCCCGATCATGATGCGAGGAGATACGGAAAAAATAGTCAGGGTATTCCATAACCTTCTCTCCAATGCGTTGAAATACGGAAAGGGAGGCACACTTATCTGCATCAATGCGGTTCAATCAGAGAATAACGTAGAGGTCACAGTGAGCAACAATGGCGAAACCCTTCCGGAAGAAGCTATCGAGCAGCTGTTTGAACGGTTCTACCGGGCCGAAGTTTCCCGGTCGCAGGAAACAGCGGGAACGGGTCTTGGACTTGCGATAGCTCAAAGTATTGTTGAACTTCATAAAGGGAAAATTACAGCAGAAGTTAAAGAAGGGTGGACAGTCTTTACGGTTGTTCTTCCCCTTAATACTAATGGACAAGATGAACGGTGAGTGTGACGTGCCGTTCTTTTCTATGTTCGAAGAGCCCGGTCCAGTAACACAAAAGGCGAAATAGAATGATGACGGGTTTTCTAACGGTTCGATTTCAATTGAATGTCTAAAATATTAATTATCTTGAAATACGGTTGTTTTTTTTAGAGTGAAAGAGTACCATGAAACATGTTGAATAAAAATGCCTGTAAGACTTCGAGTAAGACAAAAACAAACTATATGAATTAGGAGTTATTTAAATGATGATCGATCGGAAAAAACTGTTAAAAACCTCTTTTATTGCTGCATTAGCTATGCCCGTTTTCGGAACTTACGCTGCAAGTGCTGAAGAAAATGACCTGTCTGTTGAAGCGGAATCTGCACTGCTGATCGACTTTGAAACTTCACAGATCCTGTTTGACCAGAATGCGGAAGACCAGCGCGGAATTGCGTCCATGACTAAAATGCTGGTGGAATATATTCTATTTGAAGAAATTGAAGCAGGAAACCTGAACTGGGACGACGAAGTCACAATCAGTGATTACGCACACGCGATCAGTCAGAATTATGCATTATCCAATGTCCCGCTTCATCAGAACGGAGTCTATACCGTTCAGGAACTGTATGAAGCCCTGGCAATCTATTCTGCAAATGGCGCAACTATTGCACTGGCAGAAGAAATTGAAGGATCTGAAGTGGCATTTGTTGACCGTGCAAGAGAACTGATTGAATCATGGGGAATTGAAGAGTATCAGCTGTATAACACAACTGGGTTGAACAATTCGTTTCTTGAAGGCAACCATTACCCGGGAAGTGATGAAGATGCTGAAAATGTGATGTCAGCTAAAGGCATCGCTACTATTGCACAGCGTCTGATTGCTGATTATCCGGAAGTTCTGGAAACATCAAGTATCCCAAGTATGACGTTCAGAGAAGGCACATCTGATGCCATCAATATGCTGAACTGGAACTGGATGCTGGAAGGCCTGGCTCATGAACGCATGGACGTGGACGGGCTGAAGACCGGAACGACCAGTTTTGCCGGAGCGACATTTACAGGGACAGCGGAAGCAGAAGGACGTCGACTTGTATCTGTAGTTATGGGTGCGGGAGACGGATTTACGAACCGTGGTCAGCGCTTCGAAGAAACGTCTAAACTGTTCGATTACGGCTTCGGTGAGTTTGAATACGTAACAATCATTGAATCAGAAATGAACCTGGATGACGAACACAATCTAACTGTACGTAACGGAGTGGAAGAAGACATTTCCCTCGTAACGACGGAGTCTATCGGCTTCTATCTTCCTGAAGGGACTGATCTGGAAGACTACTCTTATACTTTCGTACCCAATGACGATGTAGTCAATGAAAAGGGTGAAGTCGAAGCGCCTGTATCAGTGGGAGAAAGTCTAGGACAACTGGTTATCGACAATACAGATGATCTGGAATTCCTGAATGGAGAAGCCCAGCAGACGGTTAACGTGGCTGCTGCTGAATCTGTCGAGCGGGCAGGTTTCTTCACTGTCTTTTCAACTTGGTTGAGAGATTTCTTCAGCGGAGTGAGAGACCGCTTCTAATCGTGTAATGGGAGTTGATTTTATAACTGCTGTTGATGTAGAATAGAAGCACAACTTAATGAACAGAAAGAAGACGAATCAGTAAGGGCAGCAGCAGGTCTAGAGAGTCAGTGGGTGGTGGAAACTGATCCTGACTGTCCCTGAATCCATCGTCATTTATAAAATAGCGAAGCATAGGCTGAAGTTATTTCGGTACAGACCGTTATCCTGGCAGAGTGCAAAAAGACACCGGTCTTTTTGAAGCTGGGTGGTACCGCGAAAAGCAGTTCTTTCGTCCCTGATAACAGGGATAGAAGAACTGCTTTTTTGTATCTGATAATAAAAAAAGAAAGAAGGAAAACGGTATGATCGATATCAAGCTGATCCGAAATGATTTTGATGCAGTAAAAGAACGTCTGCAGACACGAGGAGTGAACCCGTCTGAACTCGACGAACTGAAAGAGCTGGACGAACGTCGCAGAGAACTGATTCAGAAATCTGAAAAACTGAAGAAAGAACGAAACGATGTATCTAATCAGATTGCACAGAAAAAAAGCAACAGGGAAAATGCGGACGAGGCTATTGCGGCTATGAAGCAGGTCGGAGCAGACATCAAAGCTATTGATGCTGAACTGGATGAGTTAGAAGAAAAGACACAGACCATTGCTTCAGGACTGCCGAACTTGCCTCACCCGTCTCTGCCTATCGGTGAAGATGAAGAATCAAACGAAGAAATACGCAAGTGGGGAGATCTGCCTGAATTCGACTTCGAACCGAAAGCCCACTGGGATTTAGGTGCTGACCTGAAAATTCTAGATTTTGAAAGAGGTGCAAAAGTTGCCCGAAGCCGATTCCTGTATTACAAAGGACTCGGTGCCAGACTGGAGCGTGCTCTTTATAACTTCATGATCGACCTGCATGTGACTGAACACGGATATGAAGAAGTCATTCCGCCTTATCTTGCAAATGATGATGCTCTGTATGGTACAGGTCAGTTTCCTAAATTCAAAGAAGATGTTTTCCAGATCGACGGACATCCGCTGACGCTTATTCCAACGGCAGAAGTCCCGTTGACTAACTATTATCAGAACGAGATTCTTGATGAAAAAGATCTGCCGATCTACTTTACGGCTCTATCTCCTTCATTCCGTTCAGAAGCGGGAAGTGCAGGAAGAGATACTCGAGGATTGATTCGACTCCACCAATTCAATAAGGTTGAGATGGTCAAATTTGCTAAGCCGGAAGACTCTTATGACGAGCTTGAGAAGATGACCGCAAATGCAGAAGCGATTCTGCAGAAGCTGGGACTTGCATATCGAGTTGTTCTTCTTTCTACAGGAGATACTGGCTTTGCGGCAGCTAAAACATATGATCTAGAAGTGTGGATCCCGACGCAGGAAACTTACCGGGAGATCAGTTCATGCTCTAATACAGAATCTTTCCAGGCTAGACGGGCGATGATCAGGTATAGACGTGAAGAGGACGATAAGATCGATTATGTACACACGCTGAATGGATCAGGGCTAGCAGTCGGACGTACAGTAGCCGCAATTCTTGAAAATTATCAGCAGGCTGACGGCAGCATAAAAATTCCTGATGTACTGGTGCCGTATATGGGCGGCGTCACAGAAATCAAATAAAGTGTATCCCTGCTGAAGTATACAGATTCAAGTCGATGTTCGGCTAAATAACTGTCCGTCACTGATGTAGGAAAATATAGAAAGGCTTGTCTGAGTCATATATAAGACAAGCTCTTTTTCTTTGATTCACGAGGCAGTGTGATACAATCATAATAGACATATTCGACCTTAGACTATGAATAGAATCAGGATCAGGAGGAAACAGCGTGGCAGAATTAGAAAAAGCAGTATTTGCAGGAGGGTGTTTCTGGTGTATGGTCAAGCCTTTTGACTCGCAGCCCGGTATCCATTCCGTTGTATCAGGCTATACAGGTGGACACGTTGAAAACCCGACGTATCGAATGGTCACTTCCGGTACGACTGGTCACACTGAAGCAGTAGAAATCACATACGACCCTGAATTAATGCCTTATAGAGAATTGGTAGAGATATACTGGAGACAGACTGACCCCACAGATGCAGGTGGACAGTTTGTGGATAGAGGAGATTCTTATAGACCTGTGATCTTTTACAATAATCAGGAACAGAAAGAAGCAGCTGAGCAGTCAAAAAAAGAACTGCAGGAAAGTGGCAAATTCAAAGATCCGATCGTTACGACTATCGAAGAGGCAAAACCCTTTTATCCAGCTGAAGAATACCATCAGGATTTTTACAAAAAAGAGTCTGCTCACTATAAACGTTATAGCATTGGATCTGGAAGAGCAGGCTTTTTAACTAAGCACTGGAACGAGGATCCTGCTGAGGATTAATAGTGGTGAGAAAAGAAGTTCAAATTATTTTTACAAAAGTTGTTGACATTAGGTCGATATCTTTGTATGATATAAGAGTTGCTGCGGTAACACGACGCAATAAACTGTATAGTGGCGATAGCGAGAAGGATCCACCTGTTCCCATTTCGAACACAGCCGTTAAGCTTCTCAGCGCCGAGGATAGTGAAGGGTTTCCCTTTGTGAAAGCAGGACGTTGCTATGCAGTTTTTAATGGAGGTTTAGCTCAGTTGGGAGAGCATCTGCCTTACAAGCAGAGGGTCAGCGGTTCGAGCCCGTTAACCTCCATAGATCCATGAGCCGTTAGCTCAGTTGGTAGAGCAACTGACTTTTAATCAGTGGGTCACAGGTTCGAATCCTGTACGGCTCATATATAAGAGTAATCTTATATATGCTACATGCGGATGTGGCGGAATTGGCAGACGCACTAGATTTAGGATCTAGCGCTTCACGGCGTGGGGGTTCAAGTCCCTCCATCCGCATAACAACACGCCGGCTTAGCTCAGTTGGTAGAGCAACTGATTTGTAATCAGTGGGTCGAGGGTTCAAATCCTTTAGCCGGCATTTTTTACGGGCAGACTGATCTGCCTTGTTGCGGAAGTAGTTCAGTGGTAGAACATCACCTTGCCAAGGTGGGGGTCGCGGGTTCGAATCCCGTCTTCCGCTTGTGAATAGACACAGGTAACCAAAGTACACTTCAGCCGGGGTGGCGGAATTGGTAGACGCACAGGACTTAAAATCCTGCGGAGAGTTTTCTCCGTGCCGGTTCGACTCCGGCCCTCGGTATTCACAATGATCAGCACCCTTAGCTCAATTGGATAGAGTACCTGACTACGAATCAGGCGGTTAGAGGTTCGACTCCTCTAGGGTGCACTTTAACATTCGGGAAGTAGCTCAGCTTGGTAGAGCACTTGGTTTGGGACCAAGGGGTCGCAGGTTCGAATCCTGTCTTCCCGATTAGTAATAAAATGGCGGTGTAGCTCAGCTGGCTAGAGCGTACGGTTCATACCCGTGAGGTCGGGGGTTCGATCCCCTCCGCCGCTATAATAAACAAACGGATCCGAGGACCTTTAGCTCAGTTGGTTAGAGCAAACGGCTCATAACCGTTCGGTCGCAGGTTCGAGTCCTGCAAGGTCCATTGTCATGTTTGTAGTTGCTTCAGCAACGTACAAACATGATACACTTTGACGTAAGTCCATAGTGTATCCTTAAATGATTTTCTACTATTATCGCGGGGTAGAGCAGTTGGCAGCTCGTCGGGCTCATAACCCGGAGGTCGCAGGTTCGAGTCCTGCCCCCGCAATTGCTATATCTGTAGTTACTTTAGTAACGTACAGATATGGTACACTCGAGCGAAAGCTCGCAGTGTCTCATATAAAGATTTTCGTAAGGTCCCGTAGTGTAGCGGTTATCACGCCTGCCTGTCACGCAGGAGATCGCGGGTTCGATTCCCGTCGGGACCGTTTTAGCGGGTGTAGTTTAGTGGTAAAACCCCAGCCTTCCAAGCTGATGTCGGGAGTTCGATTCTCCTCACCCGCTTTATACTTGAATAAAGTATACCTAATATGTTTAGGGCCTATAGCTCAGTCCGGTTAGAGCGCACGCCTGATAAGCGTGAGGTCGGTGGTTCGAGTCCACTTAGGCCCATTTTAATACTGGCCCCTTGGTCAAGCGGTTAAGACACCGCCCTTTCACGGCGGTAACACGGGTTCGAATCCCGTAGGGGTCATAGTAATAAAATAGTATTACTTTAATGGAGGATTACCCAAGTCCGGCTTAAGGGAACGGTCTTGAAAACCGTCAGGCGTGTAAAAGCGCGCGTGGGTTCGAATCCCACATCCTCCTTTACCATGGCTGTTGATGCTTTAGTGATTACAGACATAGTACACTCTAGCGTCAGCTTGCAGTGTCTCAACACAATGATTTTCTATTATTATCGCGGGGTAGAGCAGTTGGCAGCTCGTCGGGCTCATAACCCGGAGGTCGCAGGTTCGAGTCCTGCCCCCGCAATTGTCATGTCTGTTGAAGCTTTAGCGATTACAGACATGATACACTTGGACGTCAGTCCACAGTGTGACCTCATAGAGGCTGAATAAATCGTAAGGTCCCGTAGTGTAGCGGTTATCACGCCTGCCTGTCACGCAGGAGATCGCGGGTTCGATTCCCGTCGGGACCGTAAAGCAGGATATTGAAAGATGGCGCTGTAGCTCAGTTGGTAGAGCAACGGATTGAAGCTCCGTGTGTCGGCAGTTCGACTCTGTCCAGCGCCATAGCATTTTGGAGGGATAGCGAAGTGGCCAAACGCGGCGGACTGTAAATCCGTTCCTTCGGGTTCGTAGGTTCAAATCCTACTCCCTCCATCGCTAGGGGTATAGTTTAATGGTAAAACTATGGTCTCCAAAACCATCGATGTGGGTTCGACTCCTGCTACCCCTGTCAGCAATTCATCATGACATTATTTGTTGAATATGCTATGATTTTAATTAAGAATATGGCGATTGTGGCGAAGTGGTTAACGCACCGGGTTGTGGTCTCGGCATTCGTGGGTTCGATCCCCATCAGTCGCCCTTCAATGGGCTATAGCCAAGTGGTAAGGCAACGGGTTTTGGTCTCGTCATTCCTAGGTTCGAATCCTAGTAGCCCAGTTTTAATTGAATATCATTTTTAGGATGGCGGTATAGCCAAGTGGTAAGGCAGAGGTCTGCAAAACCTTCATCACCGGTTCAAATCCGGTTACCGCCTTATCTTCATATTGAAACATGCCGGCGTGGTGGAATTGGTAGACACGCTGGACTCAAAATCCAGTGCCCGTTAGGGCGTGCCGGTTCGACTCCGGCCGCCGGTATATAGTCTTACGTTTAACTCACACACTCTACATAAGAGTATGTGAGTTTTTTTGTGTAAAAAACGAAAATGAGTAAGTTTAGAATCATAGAACCAAACTAAGTGAGTCATAATGTAAGCGTATAAAATATTTTGTGTTAAAATGGATATGCTGGGAAGATAGAGGGATAAACCATACTTTATGATAGAAGTATCTCTATATGAGATGAAAAGTTCATTGGATTCTGATGACTTGAGACTATTCCAGTTAAATTAAAGACAGAATATAGTAACAGAAGAGGCTTAAAAGGGAAAGAGAAACATAGTAAACTGGAGGTAAAAGGAAAATTGCTGCAGTACTAGGGGGCTATTATCATGATGGAGATACATTGAAAGAGGGTCTTACACAAGTCCTGGATAAACTGGGTGACGTAACTATCCTATATGCAGACCGAAAAGAACTTACAGAACATCTGAAAGATAGACCAGACCTTGTAATATTAGCTTCAGAGAACCGCTTGGATCCTGAATCATATAATCCGGAAGAATGGATGACAGAGTTCGAAGAAGATAAAATAGTAGACTATGTAAAAAAAGGTGGGTCATGGCTAGTTTGGCATTCGGGATTAGTCAGCTATCAAAAGTTGACTACTTATATTGACATGGTAGGAGGCAGTTTTGATTATCATCCGGAGAAGCCTGTTAGTGTGAACTACAAGTATATAGAAGAAAGTAGTCTAACTGATAGAAAAGAAGAATTTAGTATTACCGATGAACATTGTTTCATTAATTACGGTAGAGATGTCACAGTCACTATGACTTCATCTTCAGAATATGAAGAGTCTGTTGCTGGATGGACAGTGAAGTACGGTGAAGTTTGCGTATATATACCAGCACACAATAAAGAGGGGCTAATGAGTCGACCGGTAAAGACAGACTTAGAAGCAATTACAAAAAAGATGATACAATAAAAGGTTGAGCAAGCCGCAAGCTCGATACCATGCACTTATTAAAAAATCTTGTTAAAAAAATGATTGTTAAATACAATTTAATCATTGACGATTCTTCAAATACCTGTTATTATTAATTCTGTTGCTGCAAACGATATTTGCTAGTAACACTAAAACATAAAATACTTGTTGACAAGCAATTGGAAACAATGTATAGTAATGAAGTTGTCGTCAGGAAGAAGACGATTCGAAATAAATGCTTTTAAAGAAATTAAATAAAAGCATTGACATCGAATCAGGACGATGATATGATATAAAGGTTGCTGCTGAAATGCAGACAACACAAACTGAACGAGATAGATCTTTGAAAACTGAACAAAGTAGAAACAACCAAATGTGCAGGGGCCTTCGATTCTTTTGGAGTCGAAGGCAACAAACGAGTTAACATGGTTAACTCACAAGTAATACAATGAGCAAGTCAAACTTAAAATGAGAGTTTGATCCTGGCTCAGGACGAACGCTGGCGGTATGCC
>NZ_BAAGIQ010000032.1:0-23575 GCF_054658175.1 Alkalibacterium sp. s-m-28 | reverse complement strand
AAGCATTTGCGTCCGTCTTCCTTCAGATTCCGCCTCACGGCGGACACCCTTGACTTTCGCTAACAGTTCCTACTGCCAAGTCTGTAGTGGACTTTCACCACCAAGTTGTCGCCCATGCCGGGCGCACAAAAAGAAAACAGAGGCGCCAGGCCTCTGTTCGATTTAAAAATCTGGTATCAGAATCTCATTTTCTCCATGAATTGCATCCAGTCACACTACACCATGTCAGCCGGATCGATATACTTCTCGAATTCTTCTTCTGTAAGTATCCCCAGGTCAACAGCTGCTTCTTTCAGAGTCGACTGGTCTTCGTGGGCTTTTTTGGCAATCTGACTGGCTTTATCGTAGCCGATCTTCGGGGAGAGAGCGGTCACCAGCATCAGCGACTGGTCTACCAGTTTGCTCATCTCTTCTTCCACCACTTGAATGCCCTTCAGACACTTGTTGTTAAATAAAGCGAGGCTGTCTCCCAGCAAAGTAATGCTCTGTATCATATTGTAAGCAATAACCGGCATATAAACGTTCAGCTCGAAATTTCCCTGTGAAGCTGCGACACCGATTGCCGTGTCATTCCCCAAAACCTGTACGCAGACCATTGTTAGTGCTTCTGCCTGAGTAGGATTTACTTTCCCAGGCATGATGGAGCTGCCTGCTTCATTGGCGGGAATCGTTATTTCTCCCAGCCCACTTCTTGGTCCACTGGATAGCCACCTGACATCATTCGCCATCTTCAATGCATTTGCCGCCAGGGCCTTCAGTGCGCCGTGAGCAAAGACAAAGGCATCTTTACTCGTCAGGCCGTGAAACTTATTCGGATTCTCCTTAAATTCGATGCCGGATGCCTGACTGATTCGTCGGATAGTCTTCTCTGCAAAGTCCGGATGGGTATTTAATCCGGTACCTACAGCTGTTCCACCGAGTGGCAATCGTTTCAATGGAATCAATGCGGCTTGGATCATTTCAGCATTCTGAACCATCATTTCCTTCCAGCCGCTGACTTCCTGACCGAACGTGACAGGCGTTGCATCCTGAAGGTGAGTCCGTCCGATTTTTATCGTATCTTTATACCTGGTTTCCAACTCTTCCAGTGTGTGCTCAAGCTCCCCCAGCACTGGCAGCAGATGATCAGTAAGCAGCCGGACAGATGCAATGTGCATCGATGTAGGAAAGGTATCGTTGGTACTCTGCCCTTTATTAACGTCATCATTTGGATGTATGTCCAGTCCACTTTCACCTTTTGCCAGGTGAGCTATGACCTCGTTGACATTCATATTGGTCTGTGTGCCGCTGCCTGTCTGCCAGACGGATAGAGGAAATTCACTGTCCCAGTGTCCTTTAATGAGCGCATCACAGACTGAAGCTATGGTGTCTGCTTTCTGGGGTTCGAGTAACCCCAGCTCGGCATTTGTTTCTGCCGCTTCTTTTTTGACGCGTGCATACGCACGGATCAGCTCCAGAGGCATCGTCTCGTTTCCAATAGAGAAGTTCTGCAGGCTGCGCTGAGTCTGAGGTCCCCATTTACGATCCTCGGGTATTCCGATTTGTCCAAATCCATCTTGTTCCAGTCTTTTTATCATAATGCTCCCCTTTTTAAATCACAATATCCGGAAAAGCTGTCTGCAGATAAGTGGTTCTGTCCTGAGTATCCGATCTTGTTTCCAACTGTCTGACAACCTCTTCTGCGAGAAGTTTCTTATTACGGCTGCTTGTAAACCCATGATCGAGCAGCCGCTTGATGTCATCACTTGTCAGATAGAAATTTATCTTGATACTTTCCCATCCTAATTCAGATAGCAGAACCGTGATCCTGTTTGAAAAAGTCAAGATTGTATCGAATTTCATATCTTCAAGTCTGTATAACTCGTTGATTGTCAGATAAGAGACCATCTCGTAATTGACATGCTGGCTTAACACTTCCAGAAAAAATGAAACTTTCTCGACCGAAGAATTTGTGATGATGACGACCCGCCTGTTATTCTGGCCGGCAACTCTGTTCTTTATAATGAACCGTTCAAGAATCAGACAGACCACGGACATCTGATGATCGGTCAGCTCACAGCCGTCATCTGTCGCCCACGCACTGACTGTCCGCTTTACTTGTTCATACAGTTTCGGAAAGACAGTCTTGGTATTATCCAGCTTGTCATCATAAAAATAGTAGGCCAGCTTGTTTTTGATCAAACACTTATAGAAATAGGCATACAGCTCATTATATATACTATCATACGTATAGAACTGAACCTGATTTTTTTCTTCTATAACATTGATCAGCTCTTCGGTCAGCCTCTTGAGCTGACTATTGAATGGAAAGTGTAACGGTTCCTTGTAGTTCAACGAGGCAATCAGGTAATCCAGATAATCACTGTCTTCCTGGACTGGAAGAAGATAATTCGAAGCCACTTCAGGCATATCTTCAATACTCTCTTTAATGGTATAGCCTTTTTCAATACGTATGAGACTGATCATCATATGGAGGTAGATAAATTTCTTTGATGGATAATCGACTAATCGGGCATCCGGACCAAAGAAGTCACAGAGCTTGTCTTTCACTTTGTCGTGGTAAGCCGTCAGGTAATGCTCCACCAGTTCGTAAAGGAGAGTCTGTACAGGCGTATTGGCCTGCCGAGGAACATAGTCATCATTCTTGTTCAACTCGATGACAGACAACAGATTCCTTGCAGCAATCATTCTGAGAAACCGTTCGTTCCCTTCAAAACTGACTCCTTTCCTATGCCTGTTTACTACTTCAATGCCATTTTGTTGAAGGAGAAAGCCCAGTTCTTTCCTGTCTTTCTTCTTCGTGGACAAACTGAGGTTCAACCTGGCATACAGTTCGGTCATATTGACAATGCCGTCAAGCAGCCCGAAGCACACAATCAGGCTGAGTCGCTCTTCCAGTGACGGGGAATAGTCATTCATATCTAGCCGCTGACAGAGAGCCGTAAAGTCAGCATAAGTCATATTCGTTCTGATCTCATGATGACTGATGCTGAACGTCAGGTGATCGGGAATGTATTCATTCAACGTATAAATGCTCCGCTTAAGCGTCGACTCACTTTTCGATAGTATCATGGATACCTTCAATCTTCCCATCTTCCACTTCAAGATAACCGGATTGATATCCACTCGGTGTATAGATTTTTTCTGAATAAATGAACATGCCTTCACTCCTTCCAGTTGTTCTGTTGAATGAGTCAGCAACATTTGAAAAACCGTCTGCGTCTTACAGCTATATAATAGGTTTATTTTATAGTGTATACAAGGTCATTACATTATATTATTACAGGTCATATAATGACCCATTAAACTCAAAAAAAATATAAAAACACCTGCCTTCCGTTCCTTTTCTACTAAAGGAACGGAAGGCAGGTGCACTTTCGTTTGATGGAATAATTAAATTAATAAATCGAGTCATCATATTTAGTTACACGCATATTCTCTTTAACCGTTTTTTCAGAGTCATCTTCCATCCAATCCCCATCAGAAGATAGAAGCTGCCGAGTGTATCATTCCAGTTTAAGAATACGTTCCTGGATCTGGTTTACTGACTGCTGTTCATTACACTTCCGGTTCGTACTCTGCTTCTTCTTTTGGTAAAACCAGATTTAAAATGACACCGATCATGGCACTTAATGCCGTCCCTGATAATGTGACGAAACCTGCAACGTCAAGTACCGCTCCGCCCAATCCGACTACAAGCATTGAGCTGGCAATGATCAGGTTTCGGGACTGGTTGAAGTCCACTTTATCTTCGATCATCACTTTTAATCCGTTACTTGCAATAACACCATAAAGTAAGATCGACATCCCTCCCAGTACAGCTCCAGGAATGGTTGAGATAAGGGCTGTAAATTTACCCATGAAGCTTAGCATAACAGCGATCAACGCTGCATTTCTGATAACTGATACAGATGCGATACGAGTCATTCCTATGACTCCAGTATTTTCTCCGTAGGTCGTATTAGCCGGCCCTCCGAAGAATCCTGAGACAGCCGTTGCCACTCCATCACCAATCAATGTTCGTTTCAATCCAGGATCTTTTAGGAATTCCCGGTCACATATCTTTCCAAGGACTGAATGATCCCCAATATGTTCTGCAACCGTTACTAAAACGATTGGAACCAGTGCCCATGACTCAGGTCCGAAGTAGAATGAATAACTGTTAAATGTAGTGGTTTCAAATGGCAGATACAACTGAGGTAATGCAAACCAGTTTGCTTCTATTACCGGAGTGAAATCGACTACTCCTAGCAGCACTGCGATAATATATCCACCAGCAATCCCTATCAGGAAAGGAATGATTTTAAAGAATCCTTTACCTTGAGTATTAACGAATGCGGTGATCAGAAACGTTGAGATGGCTACGAAAATGGTACGCCAGTCAGAATCCATCACGAGTCCGGCACTTGTCACTGCATTTCCTGCTAATCCAAGTCCGATGACTATGATCATGGGGCCGATAACGATTGGGGGAAGCACTTTATCCACCCATGCTGTTCCTGTATAGTTAATAATAGCTGCAATAACAACGTATAATAATCCGACCATAATGACGCCAGTCTGAGCAGCACTAACGTCGCCACCCATCTGATCTATCGCAATTTGCATTGCTGCAATATAGGCAAATGATGATCCCAGATATACCGGGACTTTTGCTTTTGTCGCGATCTGATAAATAATCGTTCCGACTCCACTCGCCAAGAGGGCAACGGATACGGGCATGTCAAGTAATATCGGTACTAAAATAGTTGCTCCAAACATTGCGAACACATGCTGAAGACTTAAAAGTAATCCTTTCAGCGGTGCAGGTCTTGCCTCCACATCTAAAATCAATGGTCTTTGTTGTATTGCCATAACTTATCGTCCCTTTCTTCTTGTTTTTGGGCATAAAAAAATGCCCTTTACATAATGCAAAAGGACCTTTAGATAAGATGGAACCCATGTGTTTCCTGAACAGCTCTCTCACCAGACCTGGCTATTGAGTGTCCTCCGGAAACGGCTGGATATATAAGTTTTTCCATCCTTTTCTACCTCTCTGGATAGAGTTAAAGGAGCTTTGCTTTAAATAGTGTACCAGTACACAAATGGAATTGCAACTCTTTTTTTCATATCTGCCATAGCCACTGTACCTTTGCTTTACTTACTAAAAATCAGTATACTAAACCTTAAGACTGATTTGAAAAGAGGAACGATACATATGACGAAACCGTCTGAATCTCTAAAGCACTGGCTCGTCCTGGCTGTAAGCTGCGGCTTGTCTGCCAGCGCGATCGGCATCAATTTAAACGTAATCGGGGTATTTTACACACCTGTATCTGAAAGCCTTAATATTTATCGCGGAACATTTGCTATGCATGCTACCCTTTCGTCTCTCGCTTTAGCTTTTATTTCTTTATACTTTGCTCCCTTACTCAACCGGTTCGGATGGAAGCCGCTGCTGATTGGTGCTGTTACCCTGGCTTCGGTATCCACCATCCTCATGGCCTTCACTCGGACGATGTGGGTGTTTTACGTTCTTGGTATCCTGCGAGGTGTTGGAGCCGGTCTGTATGCTATGGTACCCTTGTCACTTATCGTGAACAACTGGTTTGAAAAGAAAAAGGGCCTGGCCATGAGTCTGTCCTTCGGCTTCAGCGGCATCGCCGGAGCGATATTTTCCCCTGTCTTCACGTCACTGATTCAGACTATAGGCTGGGAAAACAGCTTCATCATTATGGGCCTGCTGATGTTCGTTCTGGCTCTTCCTGCCATCATCTACCGGTACTCGCTGAACCCTAGAGATGATGGCTACCTTCCTTACGGCTATGACACTGAAGAAGAGGAGCAGAAGAAAGTGATCAAGAAAGCCGACTGGAGTACCTTTTCCTTTACACAGCCTTCTTTCCTGCTTGTCCTGATTATAGGTCTTCTGCATACGTCGATTACCGGGGTGTCTCAGCACCTGCCTGGTTTTGCAGAGACAAATCTCCTGTCCTCACAAGTGGGAGGGGTCATGCTTTCAGCTGTGATGGTTGGAAACATCTCATTCAAGCTGATTATCGGGGCAGTCGGTGACGTTTTAGGTATCGTCAGATCCACTATTCTTATGATCGCCATCAACATCGTCGGTATCCTGATACTTTTATTATTCACTCATCCCGCTGCTCAGATTTTCGGGTCTTTTGTGTTCGGTTCGGTTTTCTCCGTACCGGCTGTTGCCTTGCCCCTGCTGACTACTGAATTTTTCGGAAGAGAGCTTTATATTCGGATCTTTCCGATCCTGTCCTTCGTTTCAGGGATCGGTGGAGCTTTATCCATGGCCGTGGTGGGATATGTCTTCGACTTTACCGGTTCATACGCCCCAGCCTTCTACACAGCCTTGCTTTTTCATGGACTCAACATCGCCTTCCTTCTGACCGCTCGTCAAATGACTCTCAAAGAGAGCCGTGCATCGTAGACACCCTTAGTCTACCGGTTTGAAGCTTAATTAAAACTAAAAAACCTGTGAAGAGTTGACCGGATTCATTATAATCCGTTAGCTCTTCACAGGTTTTTTACAGATCAGGAGGAACTATTTGCTCTAGCTGCCGATATTACACAGTCGATAACAATGACGACGCCCAGCAAAATCTCCAGATCACGTTCTTCATAGAGATTGATTCGTAAGCGTCTCCCCAGCACAGCCATTTCTTATTGATATCCACAACCACACGGTTCTTTTTTTAATGACATAGTCATGTGCAGTCACTGATCCTTCAATGTGCCAGTCCTGTCCGATGATCGAATGGTTATTGCGGAAAAAGGCCCATTCTTTTTTTACTGTAGCCACTTTTTCATTGTTCATGAACAGATCAAATTCTGGAAGAAAGTTCCAGAGTTTGATCTGTTCAATATATACTACCTCATTGTTGTGTTCATCATAGATGCGGAGCTTCTTGGCGAAAGCGAGAAACTCTCCATCGACAAAATAACGATCTCTTCCGTCTTCATCCTTGACATAAAACCGGTCTTTCAGTGACATCACCTGCTGCTTAATGAAGAAACGCACGGATTCCAGCCCTCTTGTTTATGACTTATTAGCTTTATCCTTATTGTAATTGATTCGTACAGAGACATTGGCAACTAGACCGATCGATGCAGACAGAACGATCATGCTCGATCCGCCATAACTGACGAACGGAAAAGTCAGCCCAGTGATAGGCATTACCCCGATTACTCCACCGAGGTTTATGAAGGCTTGTACCATAAACATAGTTGCTATTCCTAAACATAAAAGAGATTCAAAAGTCTGCTTGGACCGTATGGCTGTCAGAAAAAGACGTGACGCCATCAAGGTGAACGTTAAAAGCAGTACGAGGATTCCAACTAGGCCAAATTCTTCCCCTATAATTGCCACAATAAAATCAGTATAAGGAAACGGAAGGAAACCTGTCTTCTGCACGCTGTTTCCTAATCCGACGCCCAGTAGACCTCCACGACCCAAGGCATAATAGGAGTGAACCAGCTGCATGCCGGCTCCTTCAGCCAGTGTGAAGGGATCCCAGAAACCCAGGAAACGATTGTAGCGGTATTCGTTAAGGAAAAATAGACTTGTGCCGTACTGTCGGATCAGCCGTGACAAACCTAGTAGACCCGCTACTCCGATGAGGCCAAAGCCAAAGCCCAGTTTTGGTGAGACACCACTGGCAAAAATCATAATCGCTCCAATGAGTACAATAATGAACGACGACCCTGTATCGGGTTGAATGTAAATAAACAGCACGATGAGGGAAATCAGTATCAGCGGCGCCACAATAGCGCTAAAGAAATCTTCTGCTATTTTCCGCTGTTTTTTTGACAGAATATAAGCCAGATACCAGATCACCATAAACTTGGCAAATTCGGCAGGCTGAATATTGAAGAAGGGCGTTTCGATCCACCGTCTGGCTCCATATATCTCCCTCCCGAAAATAAGAAGGATAAAAAGGGAGGTGGCTGTAATGACAATTCCCCAGATGACTAACTTCTTGTTTTTCAGCCATTTGATTGGAAAAAAGAATGCTATTAAAAAAACGACATAGCCGATCACGACATACACCGTCTGCCTAGGCAGATAATGATGAGGATTGCCGTAATTAAATAATGCACTGTAACTGCTGGCACTGTAAACCATAACGATACTGAACAGCGTCAAGGTCAGGTACGGTATAACTATTAGCTTATCTACATATTTGATTCTATCGCGTAACATGTTGTCCACCCTTTCCTGCTCTCAAGTTATTATGATCCCGGATGGAACTCTTCTCCTTCTCCGGAGAAGAAGTAAGATTTATGATGGTAGCGCATGGACAAGATTATTCCGATCCCACTCATATTACTGATGAGTGCTGACCCACCTTGAGAGACAAACGGAAGCGGGATTCCTGTCATCGGCAGAAGTCCGATGTTCATTCCTATGTTTTCAAGCACGTGGAATACGATCATCATAATGACCCCTGTCGCAATATAAGCGTAGAACTCATTTTTCGTATCATATACGACTCTAATCATATGATAGACCAGGATGAAGTAAATGAAGATCAGAAATGCACCGCCGGCAAAACCGAAGTTTTCTCCAATCGTTGCAAAAATCATATCGGATTCTCTTACAGGAACAAACACCTCACTCACGCCAAATCCTTTTCCGAATACGCCACCCGATCCTATCGCTTTAAAGGCCTGGATAATCTGATATGAGGTATCGTTGGCTCCCTGATGAGGATTCAGCCACGTATCGATACGGGCAAACTGATAAGGTCTAAAAAGTCCCGTATTCAACAGGAATTCTCTATTATAAACAACCAATAGGATCAAGGTGATCCCCACAATAGATACCAGTAGATAGACTGGAAGCAGAATCTGCCATTTTATTCCAGATAAAAGCACAACACCGATCAGAATGGCCAGATAAACAAGTGCAGTTCCCAAGTCTTTCTGCATGAATACGATCACGACAGGTATAAGACCGATGACTGACAGCTTTCCGATCAGGATCAAATCTGTCTGGTATTCACGAACGCGGTAGAGACTGTTATGTTTGGTGATTATTTTGGCTAGCATGAGAATGTAGGGGGTCTTAACAAATTCGGACGGCTGTACTGTCCCTAAAGGTCCTAATGTGACCCACCTGTTCCCACCAGTCTGAGCAGCAATCTCTCTATCATAAAAGACTAAAGTCAGAAGTAAAATAATGAGTCCGGCAATGTAGAGATAGGTGGTCATTTTCCATAGCTGTTCTGAATCAAACTGCATAATGACGAGAACAGCGATCGTTCCAATTCCGTACCAGGCGATCTGCCTGACGGTCATTCCGATGGATCCACCCTGAATCAGGACCGTAGTCGAATAGAGGGATAAGATACTGATGATGGCCAGCAACATGACCGACAAGATCACGCCATAATCTATACGCTGAGGATATTTTTCATTGTTCATAAGTTGCGTCCTTTCCATATTTTAAGTCGAAGTCTGATAAGTAATTGTTTCATCTGTTCAAAGACACATTTTATCAAATATACTTGCCTATTCCTATACAAACTTGAAAATGACACAAAATAGTAGAAACAGAAAAACCCCTTCGTCATAAACTAGTTACAACTAAAGGGGTTCTGAACTGATTATTTAATTTTGTAGAGAGTTAATTACTTAACTTCTACAGAAGCTCCAGCTTCTTCAAGCTTAGCTTTAAGTTCTTCAGCTTCGTCTTTAGATACGCCTTCTTTAACTGCTGAAGGAGCTCCGTCTACTAATGCTTTAGCTTCTTTCAAGCCAAGACCAGTAGCTTCACGAACTGCTTTGATTACTTTGATTTTAGCTGAACCAGCTGATGCTAATTCTACTGTGAATTCAGTTTGTTCTGCTGCTCCACCGTCAGCTGCTCCCGCTGCTGCTACTGGTGCTGCTGCTTCAACGCCGAATTCTTCTTCGATTGCGCTTACTAAGTCGTTTAATTCTACGACAGTTGACTCTTTCAAGTCAGCAATGATTTTTTCAATATCTAATGCCATTTTTGTTTTCCTCCATTTTAATTATATTAGTTGGTTTGCTTGTCAGCATGCTATACCAAGGTATAGGTTAAAACAATTTGAATCGGCTGCGTGATTATGCAGCTTCTTCTTCTGCTTTTTTCTCTGCAACTGCTTTGACAGCCAATGCAGTGTTTCGCATAGGTGCTTGTAGTACAGATAGTAGCATTGAAAGTAGGCCTTCGCGACTTGGTAGTTTTGCGATTTTGTTGATTTGATCAACGTCAGCAACTTTACCTTCCAGGACGCCACCTTTAATTTCAAGCGCTTCTGCATCTTTAGCAAATTCAGCGATGATTTTAGCAGGTGCTACGACTTCTTCGTTACTGAATGCCACAGCTGTAGGTCCTTTGAAGACATCTTCCATTCCTTCCAGGCCAGCAGCTTCAGCCGCACGACGAAGCATAGTGTTTTTCAGTACGCGCATTTCGATTCCTGCGTCACGTAATTGCTTACGTAGTTCAGTAACCTGGCCTACTGTCAATCCACGGTAGTCTACTACGACTACTGCTTGTGCATCTTCGAATTTCTTAGTCAGTTCATTAACTAATTCTTCTTTTTTTGCAATGACACTTGCTTTACTCATTGATGTTTCACCTCCTGATCGATTGAAATGAGGATTGTTTTTTTACTTTCCATCCTTTAAGGAACGAAGCGTACAAAAAAACCCCATGTCACCGTAGACATAGAGGGAGTGTAAATTGACTGTTCATCACTTTATCCTCGGTATGATATTAAGGTCAGAGCCACATACTGTCTTCGGTATTATCCAGTCATTCAGCCTGCCGTTTAGACAAAGGACTGCCTGACTTTCATTCATCAATGCATATTCAATTAAGTTTAATTCCTTAACCTGCATAAGTATAGCAAGCTATGTTATGCAGGTCAAGAGAATTCAACATTTTTTATTTAAGAACTGTACTGTTGTCCACTTTGACACCAGGACCGAACGTGCTTGCTACTGCCATGTTCTTGATGTAGACACCTTTAGAGCTTGCAGGTTTAGCTTTTACGATCACGTCGTGAAGTGCTGCCAAGTTTTCTTTCAGCTTGTCAATATCGAATGACACTTTTCCGATTGGAACGTGTACATTTGACTGACGGTCAACACGGTAAGTGACTTGTCCAGCTTTGATGTCGTTAACAGCTTTAGCAACATCTGGTGTTACTGTTCCTGTTTTAGGATTAGGCATTAAACCTTTAGGTCCTAAGACACGTCCAAGTTTACCTACTTCAGCCATCATATCAGGTGCAGCAACGACAACGTCGAAGTCTAACCATCCACCTTGTACTTTTTCAACTAGATCGCTGTCACCTACGAAGTCTGCTCCTGCTTCTTCAGCAGCTTTAGCAGCGTCTCCTTTAGCGAATACGATCACAGTTTGAGTTTTACCAGTACCGTGCGGCAATACCATTGCGCCACGGATCTGCTGGTCAGCTTGTTTAGGGTCGACACCTAGTCTGTAAGCTACTTCGATAGTAGCGTCGAAACCAGCGTAGTCGATTTCTTTAACTAATTCTAATGCTTCAGTTGCATCATATTGTTTCTCACGGTCTACTTTTTCCAAAGCAGCTACGTATTTTTTGCTCTTTTTAGCCATTATATTTTTCCTCCTTGTTGTGGTATTAGCGGTTTAACCTCCCACTTGATCTCCGCAAAAGCAATGAGTCATTATCTCATGCGCTTAGTTGAAAAGCTGGGCTTTTCTCAGGTTGCGGAGGCAGCAAGCAATGGGGTGAATTCATTATCCTTCGACAGTGAATCCCATGCTACGTGCTGTACCTTCGACCATGCGCATAGCTGCTTCAACGTCAGCTGCGTTTAGGTCTTCCATTTTTGTTTCAGCGATTTCCTGTACTTGAGCACGTGTTACAGATGCCACTTTTTTAGTGTTTGGTTCACCAGAACCAGACTCTACTCCAGCTGCTTTTTTAAGCAATACTGCTGCAGGTGGTGTTTTAGCGATAAATGTAAATGAACGGTCTTCATATACAGAAATAACTACAGGAATGATCATTCCTGCCTGGTCAGCTGTACGAGCGTTGAACTCTTTACAGAATCCCATGATGTTTACTTGCGCTTGTCCCAATGCTGGTCCTACTGGGGGAGCCGGATTAGCTTTCCCTGCAGGAATCTGCAGTTTCACGACGTTTACTACTTTCTTTGCCACGAGACATACCTCCTTGATTTTGTCCGTGAGTGGTTAAATGAGGTTATAATTTTCCTCTCCCACTTCTGAGCATGCAAAATACACGTGTATAAGGCACACTGAAACAGTTTACCACTACTGTTCATTTATTGCAACTGTTATTTTAGTCATCCAGTTTGGAAATCTGGTTGTAGTCAAGTTCCGCATTGGTTTCACGTCCGAACATTTCAACAGATGCTTTGATTTTTCCTTTTTCTGTTTCAAGTTCTGTAACGGTTCCTTCCATGCCGGCAAATGCTCCGCCAACAATCTTGATGCGTTCACCCAGCTCGACGTCCATTTCGATTTTACGTGGATTGATACCCATGCTGCGAAGGATCTGGTCGATTTCTTCCGGTAGAAGCGGTGACGGTTTACTTCCTGCTCCGTGCGACCCGACGAACCCGGTCACACCAGGTGTATTACGGACAACGTACCAGGCATCATCAGACATGATCATTTCAACCAGGACATATCCAGGGAATATCTTTTCTTTTTCCATTTTGGTCTTGCCGTCTTTCTCAGTAGTTGTTTCCTCTTCTGGAATAATGACTTGGAGAATACGTTCTTCCATGTTCATGCTTTTCGCACGGGATTCAAGGTTCTGTTTGACTTTGTTTTCATAACCGGAATACGTATGAAGCACGTACCAGGCTTTTGCACTTTCTAATTCGTTCATTGTAGACTCCTTTAGTTTATCTTTTATTTGTCATACTAAAAAAACCTTCTTCACTTATGGAAGAAAGGTTTTTCGTCAACTCTCGATACGTAGTATAGCATGCAGATAGTGAAAATGCTACTAACTTAAGCGGTTGTCAAATTATATTCAATAAAAAGCTGATGGCTGCATCTGCTGCATAAAAGAATACGCCAAAAAATGCCATAACGCCGAAAACAGTTGCTGTATTTTTCTTCATCGCATCTTTTTTAGGCCATGTCGTCTCTTTCAGTTCATGTTTTACTTCACCAAAAAATGTTTTAACTTTGTTCATGAAGGACTCCTTCCACCTGAATCTTCCGGTTAGTTCGTATCAGTGCTCTGTTTCTTTACTTTGTTTCTCTGTGTAATGTGTGTGTTTTGCAATAACGGCAGTATTTTTTAATTTCAAGGCGCTCAGTACGTACTTTGGTTCCTACTTCCTTCGAATAGTTTCGGGATCCGCATTCAGTACAAGCCAGTGCCAGTTTCTTTTTCATAGATTTATTTCCTCACTTCAAGGACTTATGTTTTACTTCATAGTCTTCTATACTTTACCATGCAGCAAAAAGCCTGTCAAATCGGCTTAGTTCATCATTTCAAAGTCATTGTCCCTGATTTCAATCTGTTCATTGATTCCCTCGGAGGCATATACTTCCATATCTTTAGTGATGTATATCACTTCTACATCTTCAAATCCATTGATGTAATTCAGTCCGTCTTCTACACCAAGGGAAAACGCAATGTTAACCAGCGCATCTGCATCCATAGCATTATCCGCAATGATGCTGATACCGGAGATGTTGTTATCGATTGGAAAGCCAGTTTCCGGATCCATCAGATGATGATATTCGTCATCCCCGTCTCTAACAAGACGCTCATAGATTCCAGAAGTGACGATCGCTCGGTCTGAAACGGGAACGATACCCAGTATTTCTCCACGTTCCCCATAAGGATTCTGAATCCCGACGTTCCAGGGTTGATCTTCCCCTCGTGTGCTGTTACCAACAACCACGATGTCTCCACCCAGATCGACGATAGCCGTATTGACTCCTTCTTCCACCAATACACGTGCCGCTTCATCTGTAATGTATCCTTTTGCGATGGCTCCCAGGTCAAGGACCATGCCTTCTTCCTGAAGGTAGATCGTCTGTTCTGCTTCGTTCAGTTCCACCTTCTGGTAATCGACCAGTGCAACTGCTTCAGCCAGTTCATTTGCTTCAGGTACTGCTGCATAGTCCTGTCCGATCCCCCACAAGCTGGTGACTACACCGATGGTCGGATCAAAACTGCCACCTGATTCTTCTGCATAATATAGAGCACGTTCCATCACGTGGAACACTTCCTCTGAGACTTCAACCGGCTCGATTCCAGCCTGACGATTCACTTCAGAAATTTCAGATTCCGGGTTCTGCATCGCAAACAATTCATCCAACTCCTGCACGCGCTCGAACGCTTTGTCCAACGCCTCTTCCTGACCTTCATTATAAACTTTTATATTTGCCACGGTCCCAAGTAGAAATTCTGTTCGATCATAGGGCTGATCAGCCAGTCCTCTAGGATCTTCTTCCTGACATCCCAGTAGTCCAAGAGACAGGACAGGAACCATCAGCAGCACTTTCATTGTTTTAATTCTGGTAAACATGTACATTGTCCTTCCATTCTTTTTCTCTGTACATCTTACATTAAAAGTATTACTCTGTCTATGTTTTCACAAGATTAGATTGACATAATTTTGTTCTAATCTTTATGGCATGTGACAGGTATTTTGTGCGACAATAATAGGAGTAAAACGACACACTTGTGAACATATTGAACAAGAAAAGCTATACAATATCAGTAACCTCAGCAAATTGTACTTACCTACTCAACAAGAAAAGAAGGATAACCATGACTCGAACTCAAAAAATGATATACATTTCACTTCTCTCGGCTCAGGCTGTGATTCTGGGAATCGTTGAACGCAGCATCCCCTTTCCGTTTGCCCTTGCACCGGGAGCGAAACTGGGCGTTGCGAACCTGATCATCATTGTTGCCATCTATACGCTTCCCTTTAAAGACAGCATGAAAGTCGTCTGGATGCGGCTTTTGATGACGACTCTGCTTGGCGGAACGATTTCTACCTTTATGTACAGTACAGCTGGAGCGCTTCTCAGCTATGCCGGCATGCTCCTCGTAAAATTTATCGGAGGCAAGCGTGTCAGTATCATCGGGGTCAGTGCAACAGGTGGTATCCTGCACAATCTGGGGCAGCTGCTCGTTGCCAGTACCATTGCCCAGACCTGGACCGTGCTCCTGTATCTGCCGGTGCTCTCCTTTATGGGTATTCTGTCAGGAATCGCCATAGGAATCGCGGCCAACTTTCTTATGGATCATGTCACCACCATCCAGCGTTTCAAGAGAGCGCATGAAGAAAAAAAAGTGACCGACGCAAGCAGAAAATGGCTGAAACACTGGCATAAGTTGTGTATCACAACAGGCTATCCTAAATCATATGCAAAATAACTACTACCTAAGGTGGTCTAAATGTCTGTGACGAACCCAGAGCATGATTTAATCTGGGTTCTTTTTTATGTCTTCATTGCATTGATAACAGCAAGCTTAATCTTTTCACTAACAATCTATTCAACGCCATTAAATTTAGCTAGATAAGCTCTTCACTTTTATCATGTGCTTAATATTGATTGTAACAGGTCGAAAAAAGGCATTAATCTGCAAACGAGTGTGCAGATTAATGTCTTTTCTAGAATGATTAAGTTTAGACTGAAAAAATACTTCTCCTGCCCCAAACTTGTTAAAATATGAAGCTGAAAAACCCTACCTTGTTTCTGAAACTATTTCAAAGAACCTACTATTACATAAGCGCCTGTCCTATTATTTCCTAAAGAAATAACTTCCTAAATTTTTCGGTACAGCGATGTTTAGCATTTACTACTTTTTCCCGACTACATTTCAATTCTTCGGCAATACTGTCATAGGTATGTCCTTTATAGCACAACACACACACTTCTCTCTCAAACGGGGACAAATATACCAGATAATCCTCTACGGTTTCTTCAATGATCGGCCAGTCTTCAGGTCCCGGACTGCTAAAGGACTCTGAAAGCTGAAGGCCGGATTCTTCAATCATGCCATCTAGTGACAAGGCATCACGAATGGATTGTCTTTTTAACGCATTATTCCACCTAATCAGCCGATTGAAGTGATTATCCATACAAAGGCAGATGTACTGGTTGAACGTCATCCCTTTATTGAATTCATATTTCTGAGAAGATTCGACAAGGACAAGGCACGCCTCCTGATAAAGATCATCTCGGTCGTAACCTTTTATGTACCGTCTGACTATCGCTCTATTGATTAATATTTGACATCTGTCTAGCAGAACAGGAAAGGCACTGTGGTCACCCGACTGTATCTGATAGATCAAAGAATCATTGATCGGATCAATGACGTCTCTATATGGCTTTTTTTTACTCGGTGTGTTAGTCACTGGGTTAGTCTGCATCCATTTTTCTCCTTCTGTAGATTGTTTGGTCAATTACAGAATAGGACATTTTCAAGTAGTAGTCTGTTTCATTGAAAGCGTTTCAATTATTATACTATCCAAATGTTAATATAGTCATTAAAGTTATTGAGTTTGTGAGACATTTCTCATGAAAAGCGACTGAAAAATAAGCCTTATACTATTGATGTCATATTCCATCAATAGTATAAGGCTTACTTTATGATTATTTTTCATCTAAAGACCTTGCAATCATCTGCTGATACAAGCTCTCCAGCTGCTTCTTGTCTTCGTCTTTAAGAGGAGAATTACGCGAGCGGTTCTGCATCCGATAGACAGCACTGTCGATGGCGATCTTTTTCTTGGCGCTCTGGACGTCTTTATAGAGCTCATTAGCTGACTTGCGGGTCGCGCCTTTCTGGAAGACAATCCATTGTTCAGCCAGATCTGACGTTGCAACCTGTACATGGGTGATCAGAAGATTTTCTTCTCCGACTGCTTTTTCAATGAAACTGTCAGCTGTCTCGCCTTCGCTTGTGAAGATGACCGTCACTTCATACTTATCGTAACGTTGTGCTATACCCGGAACCAGCTGAGCATCAAAGACGATCCTGACTTCGATGCCTTCGTATTTAGCGTAGTTGCTCAACTCATTAAGCAGGTAGTCTCTGGCGTCAGCCATCTTGTCCTGTCGCTTCAGCCTGGCCAGGTCCGGCCAGGCTCCGATCATATTGTACCCGTCTACATACAGCAGTTCCTTCTTCACGTCACTCTACTCCTCTCGTTATTAATAGACTTTACTCATTAGACTTATTCTTAAAGGGCGTGTCTTTTACGGTAAACTTCATACATCAATAGTCCTGAAGCCACACCTGCATTTAAACTCTGGACATGTCCTACCATCGGGATAGACAGGGTCTCGTCCACTTTGTCTTTGACCAGTCTGGAGATTCCTTTTCCTTCGTTCCCGATGACCAAACCAACTGGAGATGACACGTCCCAGTGACGGTAGTCTTTGCCTTTCATGTCCGTTCCGAAAATCCACAAGCCACGGTCCTTCAGCTCGTCGATGGTCGTCGCCATGTTCGTGACGCGTGCCACCAGCACATGTTCGATTGCTCCAGCTGAAGCTTTCGCAACGGTCGATGTCAAACCGACAGCTCGTCTTTTGGGAATGATGACGCCGTGTACCCCGCTGGCATCGGCAGTTCTCAAGATAGACCCCAAATTATGCGGGTCTTCGATCCCGTCCAGCAGCAGGAAGAAAGGCTGTTCATTTTTCTTTTCTGCCAGTTCAAATAGTTCATCGATCGAGGCGTAGTTCACGGGACTAGTCGCTAAGACCAGACCCTGGTGATTGCCTCCATCGGACAAGGTATCCAGTTTAGATTTAGGTACAAAAGACAGCTGTACTTTTCTTTTCTTAGCTTCAGAAAGAATACTGCTGATTTTGCCGCCTTCCAGACCGTCCTGTACAAAGAGCTTGTTGACATCACGATCGGACTTCAATGTTTCCAGAACCGGGTTTCTGCCGTAGACCATCTCGTCTGACTCCACTGCTTCACTGCTTTCCTGCGGCTTTCTGGCCTGTGGTTTGTTCGTGTGTAAACCGCCTTTGCCTGTCCGTTTATGATTCGGTTTTTTAGGCATGTGCACCGCTCCTTTCCTTTATCTTTCCTCTATTGCCTGGATGCACCAATTTATCAGCTCATTGAGACGGTCGGACTGCTCCGTTAAATGGAGATAGCCCATGACTGCTTCAAAGCCTGTCGAATAGCTGTAGGTCTGTGCATCCGTATTTTTTGCTTTTGTATAGCTTTTTGCATTACGTCCTCGTTTGAAATAATCAATTTCTTCCTGAGTCAGCTGGTCTCCATCCATCAGTGCCTGAATCAGATAAGCCTGAGCTTTTGCTGAGACATAGGTCGTAGCCTTTATATGCAGTACATTTGGCTTAGTCTGACCTTGAGCAATCAGATGCTCTCTAATTCTGAGTTCATAAATGGCATCACCCAGATAAGCGAGAGCCAGCCCATTCAGCAGACGCGGATCCGCTGATTTACTCATGGCCGCTTCCCCTTTTCCATCTGACTCCTTGTGCAGTGTCTTCAAGAATGATGTTCTGATCTTTAAGGTGATCCCTGATCTCATCCGCACGCTGGAAGTTCCGGTCTTTTCTGGCTTGTTCTCTCTCTTCTATCAGCGCTTCGATATCTGAATCCAACAAGTCTTCTTCAACAGACAAGCTGATTCCAAAGATGCTCATCAGCTCTTCAAGCAGATTGAGACTTGCTTCCAGCACTTGTCTGGAAACATCCTCTTCTTCCACATAACGGTTGATGAACCTTACCAGATCATATACAACAGTGATGCCGTTCTGCGTCTGGAAGTCATCATCCATCTGTTTAATGAACTGATTTCTGAACTGATCGATCTGATCCATCAGGGATTGCTCATCGCCAGTCTGTTCAGCTGCCTGATCCAGTCGATGGCTCCCGTTAAAGTAAGCGGTCTGGATACGGTTGAGATTCGTTTTCGCTTCCTCGATGGCATCCAGAGAGTAGTTAATTGGTCGTCTGTAATGAGCCGTAGACATGAAGAAACGCAGAGCTTTAGGATCATGCTGCGCTCTCAAGTCTTTTAGAAGCACAAAGTTTCCAAGTGATTTACTCATCTTTTCATCGTCCATTGTGACAAACCCGTTATGGATCCAGTAGTTGGCAAATGGCTTATGCGTCTTGGCTTCTGTCTGAGCAATTTCATTCTCATGATGCGGGAAAGTCAGATCCTGACCGCCGGCATGAATGTCGATCGTATCTCCGAGATATTTTGTAGCCATGACTGAGCATTCGATATGCCAGCCCGGTCGACCTTTCCCCCAAGGAGACTCCCAGCTGATTTCGCCTTCTTTCGCTGTTTTCCATAAAGCAAAGTCGAGAGGATCCTCTTTCTTGGATGTTTCATCACCAAGCCTGTTGCTCGCTCCGGACTCCAGTTCATCTAAAGAAATGCGGCTCAACTGGCCATATTTTTCAAATTTACGTGTTCTGTAATAGACATCTCCGTCAGACGAATAGGCAAAGCCATTGTCAATCAGAGCTTCGATAAACGTGATGATGTCGGGAATAGACTCCATTACACGTGGCGTATGATTCGGTTTCTGAACCTCGAGCGCTTCTGTGTCTTCAAAGAATGCGTCAATAAAAGTCTCAGCTACTTCCGGAGCCGTCTTGCCCAATTCAGCAGCTGCTCGAATGATTTTGTCATCAACATCCGTGAAGTTGGAGACATAATCGACATCGTAGCCTCTGTAGGTGAAGTAGCGGCGGATGGTGTCGAACGCGACGGTACTTCTAGCATTGCCTATATGAATGTAATTGTATACCGTTGGTCCGCAGACATACATCTTGACCTTTCCTTCTTCTAAAGGTGTAAATTTCTCTTTCTGACGAGTCAATGTATTGTACAGTTGAATCATGCATCCTGACTCCTTTCTTTTTCATTTAGTCTCATTATACAAGAATCAGACTCGACTTGCTTCTGATTCCTTTTTCAGTCAATGGAAAAGCCACGCAAGCCGTTTGAAAAACAGTCCGGCTGCATGGCTTTATCCTGCCTTACTTATCTCAGATCAGTTTTCAGGCTTCGATGATCTCTTTTGCTTTTTCAAGATTGCTCAAGACCTTATCTCTGCCAAGGAGTTCGATCGCATCATTCAGCTGAGGTCCGTGCTGCTGACCGGTCACGGCCACACGGATCGGCATGAACAAGTTCTTGCCTTTTACGCCAGTTTCCTTCTGTACAGCTTTGATCGCTTTCTTGATCGTATCTGCTTCAAACGGTTCAACCCTTCTGATCTGTTCGATGAAGGCATCCAGAACAGCTGGAACGTCGTCGCCTTGAAGCACCTCTTTCGCTTCATCTGACCATTCGAGAGAGTCCTCGAAGAATAAAGTCGCCAGTTCAGTGATCTGAGCGGCATAGCTCATCTGATCCTGGTAAAGAGCCACCAGTTTTCTGATCCATTCGCTTTTTTCTTCAGACGGGTTGCTTTCGATGTATCCTGCTTTTACAAGGTGAGGGACAGCTTTAAGTGTCAGTTCACCCAGGTCCATCTTTTTCATATACTGGTTGCTGATCCATTCCAGTTTCTTGGCATCAAAGGCCGCTGGAGAAGTTCCCAGACGCTTGTGATCGAACATCTCGATGAACTGCTCTTTAGAGAAGAGCTCGTCTTCTCCGACTGGTGACCAGCCAAGCAGTGTAATAAAGTTGAACAAGGCTTCCGGCAGATAACCAAGCTCACGATACTGCTCAATAAACTGAAGAATCGTTTCATCACGCTTACTTAGTTTCTTACCTGTTTCGCTGTTAATGATCAGTGTCATATGTCCGAACTGAGGCATCTTCCATTCAAAGGCTTCATATACCATCATCTGTTTAGGTGTGTTGGCAATGTGGTCATCTCCACGAAGCACGTGGGTGATTTTCATGTAATGATCATCGACCGCTACTGCAAAGTTATAGGTCGGCATGCCGTCACGTTTTCTGATGACCCAGTCGCCACCTACAGAATCAGATTCGAATGTGATCATTCCTTTGACCATATCTTCAAATGTGTAGGTGCTGCCTTTAGGTACTCGGATACGGATAACAGGCGTAATCCCTTCCGCTTCTTTTTCCCTCTGTTCAGATGCTGTTAAATGCGCACACTTTCCGCTGTAATGCGGCATTTCTCCGCGTGCACGCTGTGCTTCACGTTCAGCTTCCAGTTCTTCAGTTGTGCAGTAGCACTTGTAGGCACGGTTGCTCGCGAGCAGCTGATCGACCAGCGGATCATAGAAATCCAGACGCTCAGACTGACGGTACGGCCCATACTCTCCTCCGACATCTGCGCTCTCGTCCCAGTCGATTCCCAGCCATTTTAAATTGTCCAGCTGGCTCTGCTCTCCTGTTTCAACGTGTCGTTTACGGTCAGTATCCTCGATACGAATAATAAAATCGCCACCATGGTGACGAGCATATAAATAGTTGAATAATGCTGTACGTGCATTTCCAATGTGTAGGTGTCCAGTTGGACTCGGTGCATAGCGCACACGGACTTTTTCTGTCATGAGTATACTCTCCTTTTTGGTTTCCCTTACTATTAACTTAACATTATTTCCTGTTTTCTTCCATACATTGAAGCCTTGCTGCCTTAACTAAGCTGCCCTTTTTCCACCAGCAGTCGCGCAAAAGCATAGTCCAGAGGTGTGGTGATTTTCAGATTCTCTTCCAGCCCATCAATCATTTTCACTTCGATTCCCAGTCTTTCGACCAGCTCGCCTTCTTCGTTGCCGTAATAGTTATCGGCATCGGCTTTATTCAAGGCTTCGATCAGACAAGTTGTCTCAAATCCCTGAGGGGTCTGAACGTGTCTGACTTCTGGACGATACAAGGACTGTATCACCTTATCTCCCTTGACCAGTTTCATCGAATCTTTGGCCGGAATCCCTGGAATGACAGCTGAAAATTCTCTTAGACCCTCCAGCAGATGATTTACTAGATCAGTATGAATGAAGGGCCGAGCTGCATCGTGAACAAGTGTGTATGGGGCTGCATTATCTGCCAGTGCTTTCAGCGCCTGAGCGACACTGTCCTGCCGTTCGCTCCCACCAATGACTAAGGAGACTTGTTCAGGCTGTTCACCATACAGATCCTGCATCGCCGCAATCAACGCTTGTCTGTCTCTCTTACGAATGACGAGCCAAATCTTACGACATGACTCGTCTTCCAGAAAGAGACTTAACGAATAGTCAAACACTGGCCGGCCACCTAAAGGCAGCAGGATTTTGTTCACTTCAGGCTGATCATTGAATCGACTGGCTGATCCAGCTGCCAGAATGATCACATCGTAAGTCTGCTTCATGCCTGATCTTTCCTGTCGTCGATCGCTTTCTGGTCATTTAATAGTTTAGCGAAAATCATCCGTCCAGCATTGGTCTGAAGAGAACTTGTCACGACCACATCGATTCTATCGTTCATGTGATGACGTCCCTCTTCCACTACGACCATCGTTCCGTCGTCCAGATAGGCCACACCCTGCGCTCGTTCTGTTCCGTTCTTGACGATCATGACCTGCATCTCTTCCCCAGGTATGACGACCGGTTTGACGGCATTCGCCAGCTGATTGATATTCAGGACCGGAACGTTCTGAAATTCCGCTACTTTGTTTAAATTATAGTCATTGGTCACAATCATCCCGTCCAGTTTCTTGGACAAGTGGACCAGTTTAAGATCGACTTCTTCTGCTTCCGGAATATCACTGTCATCCATTTCAAGAGAAATCCCTTCCTCTTTCTGTAAGGCATTCAGTATGTCCAGTCCTCTTCGTCCTCTGACCCGTTTCAGACTGTCAGAGGAATCTGCGATATACTGCAGCTCTTTCAGAACATAATGCGAAACAACGAACGACCCTTCAAGAAAACCGGTTTTCACCACATCCAGAATACGGCCATCTATGATCGCGCTAGTGTCCAGCACTTTGTACTTGCGGAAGGAGTCGCCACTTTTCCGTTCCAGCACGTCTTCATTCTCATTTTTTTCCGTCTTCGGACTGAACAAACGTCTGATTTCTTCCCGACGAGATGTCCCCAGCTGAAATCCCACGCTGGCCAGTAGGACTGTTAGGATAAGAGGACCCACATCACTTATTATGATCATATTCAGATTGCCTAAAATAATACTGATCAATACAGAAAGAATAAGTCCAATAATTGCGCCCAGACTTCCGAACATTAAATAAGCGACACTAAATCTGCTGAATGATTTTTCAATTTTCTTGATTCCTTTTTCAATCGGTCTGACAGCCAGAAACGACAGCATGTAAAAAACACCTGCTCCAATTATCATACCGACGATTGGATTCAGCAGCCACCTAGGAATGATGTCAAAATTATCGATCATTTCCAGGAACAGATTGTATCCGAGACTTCCTCCTACAAGGATAAAAGTCAATATAATCAGTTTCGATATCATTTCTTCCCTCCTTCTTTTATTTTAGTAATTACCAATTTTTTTGTTTTTTCGTGTTGTTTTAATGCAACTATCGTTGCTCTATCAATTAAAATACAAAAAGGCACCTCTTCCCCCCCTTAATCTGATAAAATGAAGTTCACTAAAACAA
>NZ_BAAGIQ010000031.1:0-24041 GCF_054658175.1 Alkalibacterium sp. s-m-28 | reverse complement strand
CAGGATAAAAGTAAAGTGGGTTCCCCAACACGTTTAAAGTTCTTGGGTTGTCTGATAACCACAGTGAATGGGGTCTGTCGTTACAGACCTTCGAAAGAAGCCAAAGCGAAATTCATGCGTACCTTGAAACGCTTGACTAAACGTAAACGAGCAGGGAAGTTTGATGAGATTGTCAAAGAAATAAACAGCAGAACAAGAGGCTGGATTAATTATTTCGGCACAGGCTTCATCAAATCATTCGTGAAGAAAGTGGAGCAATGGCTGCATCACCGTATCAGACAACTGATTTTAAAAAGATGGAAAAACCCGCGTACTAAGATTAGCAGATTAATGCGTTTAGGTCTAGATATGGACAGTGCTAAACGCATAGGCTACTCCAGAAAGAAGTACTGGAGATTATCAAAAACACCTGAGGTTCATTGGGTGCTTACAACGAAAAGACTCTACCGTTGGAACGTAGTTCCACTACGAGACCTGGCAGAGTCTGCTTACTTAAGATATTGAACCGCCGTATACGGAACCGTACGTACGGTGGTGTGAGAGGACGGTAAATAAATTAATTATTTACCTCCTACTCGATTGTTTGAACAGGTTCTGGATGATGAATTAGACAGATGAATAGACCATAAACTCATCTATGGTCTATTGCGTCTAAATGTAAAGTGGGGAATGTACCATAAACAAATATATGCACATTCACATCCACACTCTGAACCAAAATAAAGAAAAAATCTGATCAGTCAGATTTTTCCACTGGATAATTAACAAAACTTAATCGGAAGCCATCCGTCTGGCTACCGAATCGACGCCCTTCTGTGGCGATTACCCCTTGATTCAAGAGCTTAGTAAGAAACGAATCGGTCACTCCAGGTTCAGGATCTTTCAGGCGGCAATACAAATGAAATCCGCCTTTCGCTCGTGTGAAATTCACCTTATCCCCGTATGTTTCTCTTAGCCACTTCTCCATTGAAGCGCTGCGGGCTTTCAATTCACGAATAATCTTTTCCTGATACTGATTCATCTGATGACGTAAAAAGTGATCCGCCATAAACTGAGGAAGGAAACTCAAATCTGAATCGATTTGAGCGCGGATTGAAGACAAATTCTTCAATATAGCCTCAGGACCTACCATCCATCCGATTCGCAGGTGACGTCCGGCAAGTTTTGACAAGGTACCGAGGTAAATAACCTGCTGATTCTGATCCAGCATTTTAAGTGGACGGTTATCCAAATCAGGGTCAAAACTCAATGTGCCGTATGCGTCATCTTCTACTATAGGGATACGTTTCAACAGGCAGTAATCAAGAATCTCAGCTTTTCGTCGTGGAGACATGACGAGACCCGTCGGATTCTGAAAAATCGGGTTCAGAAAAACCATTTTTAAATGATACTTCAGTGAAGCTTCCTGAAGCCCTTTAACCGTCATGCCTTCTGCATCCATTTGAATGGGGACGATTCGAAGTCCCGCTGCCTGAAAGAGCCGGAGTGAATAGAAGTAGGAAGGAGCCTCGATTCCCACAGCGTCACCTGGTTTGAGCAGACCTTGAGTAATCAGGAAAAGAGCATTCTGTGTGCCTGAAGTGATCATGATTTCTTCTAAAGGAACGCTCATCTGATAGGATTTCTTCAGATACGTCTGGACGCTTTCCTTCAATGAATGTATCCCTGTATGAGAAGACGACTGTCTGATTTCCTGTTCGACCAGCTCACTCCAGTGGAGACTGGGAATCTCTAGATCAGGCAATAGATCTGGAGGCAGAACGCCTTTTGACAAATCGAGAACAGAGCCAGACCCATAAGCACGTCGACTGGCTGCGGCAGTTTCATAAGCAGTCGGTTTATACAAAATATCATTCTCAGGAGATACCCCCCAGTTGACAAGCGGCTTGGTCTGGAGATTCCATTTATCCGCATTGATAAATGTTCCACTGCCTTTTCTACGAACAAGGACACCTTGAGCAGTCAATTCCTCAAGAGCTCGTATGACGGTTGAGCGATTGACTCCCATGGATTCCGCCAGCTTCCGTTCAGAAGGCAGACGTTCCCCGGGCAGCAGCACACCTTCCTTCATCTTACGTTCAATCAGTTGCATGATGATCTGATACAAAGGCATATCGCCAGTCCTATCCAGTGCCCACATTTGAATCCCCCTTTACCTATTTAAAATAGTATAGCATAAATTGGATGGGTGAAATATAGTCCAATTGGATGTATTCATATGAAGCTAAAAAAAATATACTACTATCAATGGTAAAAAACCTATTGCATACAGGAGGACTTTAAATGAGCGAAAAAGTAGTTGGAACTGAACGAGTCAAACGTGGAATGGCAGAAATGCAGAAGGGCGGGGTGATCATGGATGTGGTCAACGCTGAGCAGGCAAAGATTGCGGAAGCGGCTGGTGCCGTAGCGGTCATGGCCTTGGAACGTGTACCTTCTGATATTCGAAAAGCAGGCGGAGTAGCCCGTATGGCTGATCCGACAATTATAGAAGAAGTCATGAACGCTGTCAGTATACCGGTCATGGCCAAAGCCCGAATTGGACATATCTCTGAAGCTAGAATCCTTGAAGCCATGGGTGTGGATTACATCGACGAAAGTGAAGTGCTGACACCGGCAGATGAAGAATTTCACTTGTTGAAGTCGGAATACGTCGTCCCGTTCGTCTGCGGCTGCCGTGATCTTGGAGAAGCCTTGAGACGAATCGGTGAAGGGGCATCCATGCTTCGAACAAAAGGAGAGCCGGGAACAGGGAACATCGTTGAAGCGGTTCGTCATATGCGTAAAGTGAACAGTCAGATTCATACCCTACAGACAAAGTCCGATGACGAACTGATGACCTTTGCCAGAGACCTTGGTGCACCATATGACCTGGTTAAAGAAGTCAAGGAATTAGGGAAACTGCCAGTTGTCAACTTTGCGGCTGGAGGTGTCGCTACACCAGCAGATGCGGCGCTTATGATGAGCCTTGGTGCTGACGGCGTGTTTGTGGGATCTGGAATCTTTAAGTCTGAATCTCCAGAAAAATTCGCCCGTGCGATTGTTCGAGCAACAACAAATTATGAAGACTACACACTGCTGGCTGAACTGTCTAAAGACTTGGGTGAAGCTATGACGGGTATTGAGATCGGCCACTTAGCTGAATCAGAACGCATGCAGGAACGCGGGTGGTAGGCATGAAAAAAACCATTGGGGTCCTGAATCTCCAAGGAGCCGTACGCGAGCACATTCGAGCGCTGGAAAATATTGGGGTCAAACCTGTTTCAGTAAAGAAAGAGGAAGATTTTGACATAATCGATGGACTGATCATACCGGGAGGCGAGTCGACAGCTATCGGCCGTCTGATTCGAGAGCATCATCTGGAAAAGAGACTTAGAACCTTTCATCAGGATGGACAAGCCATATTCGGGACTTGTGCCGGGCTGATTCTCTGCAGTACGGATGACAGTCACCCGACGCAGGATCTTCGTCTGGGCTTCATAAACATAGAAGTTGAACGCAACGGCTTTGGTAGACAAGTAGCCAGTTTTGAAACAAAGCTGAACTTCAAAGGGATCGATCAGCCGGTTGAAGCGGTCTTCATCCGTGCTCCTTATATTCAGGAAGTCGGAGAAGGCGTCACTATCCTGGCAGAAGTGGACGGAAGAATTGTCGCTGCCGAACAGAACAATGTGCTGGTGACGGCCCATCATCCTGAACTCACTGATGACTTTGCTGTACTTGAATACTTTATGAAAAAAGTAAGCTGAGAAATCGAGCTTGAAATTAAATCTGCCCGAATACTTCGTTCAAGTAACGAGGTGTTTAGGCAGATTTTTGCTTGTCATCCTGATTCCTGTCATAGTATATACAAACCTTTAAGGAGATGTGAGACATGACAGAAGCAAAAGAAAAAGCACTGAAAATTTTGGACAAGAATGAAGTAGGCGTTTTAGCTACTGTATCAGGAAACAAGCCTGTGGCACGCTATATGGACTTTAAAAGTGATGATTTTGTATTGTATCCCGTTACGGATAAGCGTACTGAAAAAGTAGAAGATATTGAAGCGAACAATCATGCTTTCGTACTTATCGGCTACGAAGAGGGCGTATTCGACAAGGATTACCTTGAAATAGAAGCAACCGTTTCTCTGACTCAGGATCAGGACCTTATTGACCGAGTATGGAATGACTATATGGATGATACATATAAGGAGAAAGACGATCCGAACATCCTGGTTCTTAAACTGGCGCCACAAAAAGTAACGCTGAAGTTGAAAAAAGATGATAAGAGCGTACCAGTCGACTTTTAATTGAATAATATAATGATGACGGACCTCCGGGTATCCGTCATTTTTTTGTAAGAAATATGTTTCACGAGAGCTAGTGGGAGCAATACAGGGAAATTTTTTAATTGATAGGACTGACTTGACAGGAAGACTTTCATCAAAGAACAGTAACAGCGAAGAATCTATTGTGGTATAGTTAAGACAATCATGATGGACAATTGGAGGAGTGGCTATGCTTCATTTTCAAAATGGAAATCTCACGGTATTCAAAAGTACATTATTTCAAACGACCACAGTCATCATAGAAACAGAACAGTCGATAATCATGACCGACCCGAACTGGCTCCCTGAAGAAGTGAAGGAAATTAGAGCCTATATCGATGAGCGCCTAGGCGATAGAAAACTGTACATCATTTATACTCATAGTGATTATGATCATCTGATAGGTGCCGGCGCATTTCCTGACGCGTTCGTCATCGCCTCGCGAGCTTTTCATCATAATAAACGAAAAGACCAGATCGTTGATGAAATGAAGGCATTTGACCGAATGTACTATATCGAAAGAGAGTATGACCATAGCTACCCAACAGTCGACCGTCTGATAACGACAGACAATGATATGTTGAAACTGGGTGAGGTGACGCTTAAATTTTATCTTGCCCCAGGCCACACGGAAGATGGATTGTTTACGATAGTTGAACCCTACTGTTTCTTTTTATCAGGAGACTATCTTTCTGATGTTGAGTTTCCATTCATCTATAGTAGCTACAAAGATTATAAGCGGACAGTTAAGAAAGCACGATCAATCCTGGAAAATTATACCATCAGCTACCATGTGCCCGGACATGGAAATGTGACAGATTCTAAAGAAGAAGTCATGGACCGGCTGAACTTTTCAGATTACTACTTAACCCAGTTAACGACTGATTTTGAGAACCTGGAAGATGAGTGCAGAGCTCGTTATCCATTTTTTGAAGGGATGAAAGAGAGTCATCAGAAAAATTATGACTTAGCTGCTTCTAAACTGAAGAATAAAAAACGATAAGAGGAAGTCGGACACTAGGAATGGCAGTGTCCGACTTTTTTTACTAGCAGTTAGTTTTTTACAACATCTGCAATGTGACCATCAATGAGTCTAATCAGATCATCGGGATCAAGTTCAACTGATACTCCAACTTTTCCGGCACTGAAAATAATCGTATCGAACTGTTCTGCAGAGGAGTGAAGGACGGTTTTGAAAGTTTTTTTCATTCCGATGGGGGAGCATCCCCCATGTACATAGCCAGTCAGAGGCAGAAGTTCCTTCTCCTTGATCATGCTGATGCTTTTTTCATCGACAGATCGTGCTGCTTTTTTCAAATCCAGTTCTTCATTGACTGGAATGACAAAGACATAGACTTCATTAGATTTTCCTCGAGTAACTAGTGTCTTGAACTGCTGGTCAGGATTATTGCCCATTTTTCTTGCAACGTCTGTTCCACTGGAGACATCTGAGCCGAAGTAGTGGTGTTCCTTGTAATCAATGTTCTGCTGTTCCAATTGTCTGATGACATTTGTTTTGACTTGTTTACTCATGTGAGATCCTGCCTTTCTTTAAATAGATCGACTGTCCTGCTTATTAAATATCTGTAAGCGTGGTACGATTATCTCTCAATTATAAAAGAATGACAAGAACCCTTTTCAAAGGCTGGCTATAGAAGAGCAGGAAAAAAGCACGCAGTCTGCTTCAGCACAGAATAGACGTGCTAATAGCAGAAAGGTGCTTTAAAAAAAATAACTTCATTATAAAGACAAACTCAGGATACCCACTTCCTGTAGTCTAGAGCTTACTCTTCCTCTTCAGTCTCTGTCCCATCGCCTGAATCAGTATCGGTGTCTGTTTCGCCATCTGTCCCATCATTGCCATCGATGTCAATATCGACGTCCAGATCGGTATCATCGCCACCGTCTTCAGTCTGTTCTTCTGTCTGATCACCAGTATCCGTGTCAGTAGGGGTTCCTCCATCTCCCATGAAGAACATGACGACGATTACTCCTACGATGATGACAAGAGCTATGAGAAACAGGGCAAAGAGACCGGTGCGTCGATTCTCTTCATGTCTATGCGGATCGTTATTTCTATCTGCCAACTATACCACTCCTTTTGTTTAATATAGTTAGAGTATCATAATCATGCAGTTAGCTGTAATAATATGTTCCAAGAAAAAAACCAGCTAAGATAATCCTTAGCTGGCGGTATACTCGTTTTCGTTACGGGAGGTTTTTATCTTTCTCAGATGACAGGGTAAAGTTACGCTACGTTATGTTCTACTTCTACAGCTGCTCGTTCAAGCAGTGGTGGAATTCTTGGGACAGTTAATGGTGATACAATAAAGGTTAAAGCCATGAAACCAGCTAAGACTAATGCGAAAGCTTTTCTATGTTTTTTCATGAAAATCCTCCTTGTTTTAACGACAATTTATTATTGATTTCCGTCAGCGCCAGCTGAGAGAATGATAAAAGTTTTTTGTTGTTTTGTAGTCTGAAAATGCTGGAAGAGAGTTCAAAGCACTCTTTTGAATCCTCTAAGTTGCCTAGCTTATAAAAGATGTGTCCTTTCGTATGGTGAAAATCCCCTAACGAATATAGACAATTATTCTGAACTAACATATCAATACCTTCAGATACATAGGAAAGAGCTTCCTTGCTATTGTCCAATTGTTCCAAAGCTAAAGCATAATTCAAAGTTATTTTAGCGCGTATTTCAATGCTGACCGAATCATTTAAAATATCGATTCCACTTTTATATGATTGTCTTGCTTTTTCAAAATCGTCTCTTTTATAATAAATGATTCCACGAGCATTGTAAACTTCAACTGCAAGTTCTGTTTCAACATCATCAAGATATATACCATTCAGTATTTCAAGAGAGCGATCTCCACGATTATATAATTGGTATTCCAGTAATGCTTCAATCATAGCAAAAAACACCTTATCGTTAACATCACGCGAGCTATTTATCAGTAACTTGTGGTGGTCAAGCAAAAGCTCTATTGTTTTGTAGTCTCTGTTTAAAGAGTACTGCCTGATATTCTTCTTAACATCATGAAGCTCATTCTTTTTACTGTTGTCATGCTCTGCCTTGATCAGTTCGTTTTCTTCAAGACCCAGCCTTTGTTCGAGCTTATCAAGAATGGCTTTTTTCGGCACAATATCTCCTTTTTCCACACGGCTGATCAGAGCCTGTGCACAGATATCTTTTGCCAATTGCTGTTGAGTCAAACCAAGTTCTTTTCGCTTGATTTTTATGATTTCTCCTAATTTCATTTTCATCCCACGCTTTCTATATATGGAAGTATAAGTTATTGGAAGCCGTTTAGCAATCAAAAATATTAAATATTATTAAAAAGATTTATTCTTAATAAAAATGCAATAATTTGACAATAAAAAATAGACACGGTATAATTGCTTCGAATTCGAAATAAATTGCTCAAAGTCATAAGAGCCTTTATAGCAGAAAGCGCTTGAGCAAGCTCTTAATGAGAAATTCGAGTTTAAATAATATTTCACAAACAATGTAAAATAATACAGGAGGAGATTTAAAATGAAAGAATTAACAGGCATTCATCATGTTACAGCAATTACCAGCAGTGCGGAGAAGATTTATGACTTTTTTACGCATGTTTTAGGACTTAGACTGGTTAAGAAGACAGTCAATCAGGATGACATTCAAACCTACCATCTCTTTTTTGCAGACGACAAGGGAAGTGCAGGAACAGATATGACTTTCTTCGACTTTCCTAATATTCCTAAAGGTGTCCACGGAAATGATGAAATCTCAAGAACGTCATTTAGAGTGCCGACAGATGAGTCGCTCACATACTGGGTTAAACGATTTGAGAGACTAAGCATTGATAATGATGGAATACAGGAACAGTTCGGGAAAAAAGTACTGAGATTTACAGACTTCGATGATCAGCAGTATCAGCTTATTTCAGATGAATCAAATGAAGGGGTGGAGTCTGGAACGCCATGGCAGAAGGGACCGATTCCTCTGGAACACGCCATTACAGGGTTAGGACCGATCTTTCTGACTTATGCTGACTTCGATTATATTAAAGCTGTCCTTGAACAAGTATACAATATGAGAGAGATTGAACAAGAAGAGACATGTCATCTGTTCGAAATGGGCGAAGGTGGAAATGGAGCTCAAGTTATAGTCGATGTTCAGGAAAACTTGCCGGTGCACAGAGAAGGATTCGGAACGGTTCATCACGTGGCCTTCAGAGTAGATGATAAAAAAGCAATCGAAGACTGGATCGCTCACTATCAGCAGTTCCAGCTTCCTAATTCAGGATTTGTCGACCGTTTCTTCTTCCAGTCCCTGTATGCAAGAGTAACGAGAGGGATTTTGATCGAACTGGCTACAGATGGACCAGGATTCATGGGCGACGAACCTTATGAAACATTAGGAGAAAAACTGTCGCTTCCTCCATTCCTAGAGAATAGCAGAGAATCGATCGAAAGTCAGGTCAGACACTTCGATACAGTAAGAAGCACAAAGACATATGAAAAAGAATAACAGTTAAACAATAAACAGCAGAAAACCAGAGCTTTGAAAGCTCTGGTTTTCTGCTGTTTAATATGAGTAAAACAAGGCTATCCTCTATACCCATGAGGATGATTTTTATCGGTATGCTGCTTACCAGTTCAGAATGCCGATGATCAGCACTACGAGTATGGCAATTGGCGCAATGAACTTCACTGTGAAGATAAAGAGCTCTGACCATACAGTTCCGCTTGTATCTGTATGAGTTAGGATATCCTCTTTCTTCCAGGTCCAGCCCACAAATAGTACTGAAATCAGAGCACTCAATGGAAGGAGGAGGTTTCCGGTGAAGCTATCAATGAAGTCCAGGAAACTGTCTCCCATAATTGTTATTTCCATAGCTCCCTGGCTTAATGAACTCAATACACCCAGTAAAGAAATAACGAGCCCAACAATCAAAGTGACTGCTTTACGGGACATATTTAATCGGCGCATAAAGTAAGATACGGATACTTCAAGCAGCGAGATAGCTGATGTTAGCGCGGCTAATGACAATAGGATAAAGAATACGAGGCCGACAATCGTTCCAATGCCACCTAAGGCTTCGAAAATATTCGGGAGAACGATAAACACAAGTCCTGCTCCTTCAGCCGGATCAAGTCCGAAAGCAAATAATGCTGGGAAGATGATTAGTCCAGAAATAATTGCAAATAAAGTGTCCATTACGATGACAATCGCAGCAGCAGAAGTCAGACGCACATCGGGATTCAAGTAACTGCCGTATGTCAGCATAATGCCCATTCCCAGGCTTAATGTAAAGAATGCCTGTCCCATGGCAGCGAGATAGATATTAGGGTCAGCGAATGCGCTCCATTCTGGTCGGAACATGAAGTTCAGGGCTTCTGCAGTTCCACCGAGAGTCAGACTATATGCAGCCAGTATGATGACTAGCACACTCAAGGTAGGCATCATCCATTTACTGGATAATTCGATCCCTTTCTGAATCCCAAAAAAGACTATCCCGATAGTCAGAGCCATGAATATGAACTGCCAGACTATAGGGGATACAGTGCTGCCTATAAAGCCTAAGAAGAATTCAGAAGAATCTCCAGTAATGCCTCCAGTCAGATACTCGAAGGTGTATCGCAGTGACCAGCCTCCGATTACGCCATAAAATGACAGAATCAGAAAGGCTGCTAGCACACCCAGTCCTCCAGCTATAAACCAGGGTGATTTTGGAGCAAGCTTCTTGAACGCTTGAACGGCATCAGCCTGTGAGCGGCGTCCGATAGAGAATTCAATCAGCATGACAGGAAATCCGAGGAGCAGGACGCTTAATAAATAAATAATCAGAAATGCTGAACCTCCGCCTTCTCCCATAGCGTATGAAAATCGCCAGATATTTCCCAAACCTACTGCAGAACCCATAGAAGCTAAAATAAAGCCCCAGCGGGATCCCCATTGCTCTCTTTTTTGTTCCATTATAATAAACACTCCTTTTCTTTATGTAATGCACAATATTAAAGTAGTATACATTATAAATGAGTATATTTGAATGATTTTCTAATCTTTTGCTCATTTATAAAAAAACTTAAAACAAACCTCCTTTTGAATGCGTTTTACAAAGTGAGTGTACCGCTTTATATTAAGCGGTACAAGAGCAAATTTCAGAATGTAAATGATGGAAAATAGTGATTAAATACACAAAGTGAAATCAGAACATAAAAAGGAAGCGTTTGCATATAGAAAATAATGATTGAGGTATAAAAACTTTTGATACTATAAAGAGTCATTATTTTCAGAAATCTAGTAATTAAAGGGAACTACAATAAAATGAGAATAGTCTGAGTATAGATAGAATTTATAGCACTATAGGTTTTAAGTATTTGCAGTTAAATGAATATAAGGTAAACTTAAATTAAGCGTTTACATAAAATAGGGGGATTATTTATGCATACTGTAGCAGTTGCCGGGGGCTCGAGATCGGAGATCAAAGAGCTGGTCCAACTGAGTCTTGAAGATTGGGGAGACCAGGTAAAATTTATTGTATTTGATACTGAAGATAATATTGATTCAGATGACCTGTGGGAGTACCGGGGGTATTCATCCGAAGAAGAAATGGTTAGAGAAGCCGTCAGGAGCGTCGCTTCCGGAGAATCAGGTATTCTGCTTAAAGGTGGGATAAAAACGCATACCCTTTTGAAAGAAGTTCTCAAAAAAGAATATAAGCTTAAGAAGCAGGACCTTCTGTCGCACGTCGCTTTAGTTAATCTGCAGGCGCTCGATCGGCATATTCTACTGACGGATGCCGGGATGAATATTACTCCCGATGATGATCAGCTTGAACAGATCATAAATAATGCCATACAAGTCGGCCAGTCTATTGGTCTGAAGAAACCCAAAGTGGCTCTGATAAGTTCTGCTGAAAACGTCAATCCTAAGATGCCTTCATCACTGACGGCTGACCGGTTGACGAAGCGGTTTAAAGACCATGAAGAAGCGACGGTATACGGGCCCATATCACTGGATCTGTCTCTTTCTGAAGCAGCAGTCACAAGCAAGCGATTCACTGGTCCAGTAGCCGGAGATGCGGATATCTTAGTCGTTCCTAATATAGATGTCGGAAATGTCCTGTACAAAACGCTTCTTCTATTTGGCGATGCAACGATTGGTGGAACGATCGTAGGAACAAACGTACCGATCGTTCTGACCTCAAGAAGCGATAAGGTCAGAAGTAAATTATATGCCTTGCGGTTTGCCTTGATGCAGGCCGAGAGTAATCAGTAAGTCATTAGCAGGAGGATTTAAATGAAAGAGTATATACTAGCAATCAATCCAGGTTCCACATCTACCAAGGTATCATTGTTCAATGAAAAGGAAGAAGTAGCAACAAGGACCATCAGGCACAGCACAGAAGAAATTGGTCAGTTTGACGGCGTCATGCAGCAGAAAGCCTTTCGAATGGAGCTGATTCTTTCATTTCTGTTAGAAGAGGGGTTCGCGGTAGAGACATTAAGGGCTGTAGTAGGAAGAGGCGGTCTTCTTAAGCCCATACCCGGCGGTACTTATTTAGTAGAGAAAGACATGCTTAAAGACCTTGAAGAAGAGAAATATAATACACATGCTTCTAATTTAGGAGCTGTACTGGCTTATGAAATCGCAGAATTGGCAGGAGTCGAAGCCTACATTGTTGATCCTGTCGTTGTGGATGAACTGAACGATGTCGCCAGAATTTCAGGTCTGAAAGGGATCGATCGGAGAAGTGTTGTACACGCCTTAAACCAGAAAGCGGTTGCGAGAAGGGTTTTAAGAGAAAAGGGAAAGACCTATGAAGCAAGCAGGTTGATCGTGGCCCATATGGGTGGAGGTTCAAGTATTGCCGCACACGATCAGGGGCAGATGATCGATGTAGTCAACGGACTGGATGGGGAAGGCCCCTTCACTCCCGAACGAACTGGCGGACTGCCCCTCTATGACTTTGCCAAGATGATTCTGGAAGAAAATCTGAATCTGGATGACGTTAAAAAACGACTAGCAGGAAAAGGTGGCATGTATTCGTACTTAAAAGAAATCGATCTGAGACATGTTGTTGAGCGCATCGATAATGGCGATGAAGAAGCAAGACTCATTTTGGAAGCGATGACCTACCAGCTAGCGAAAGCCATTGCCGAAATGGCAGCTGTTCTCAAAGGCAGGGTGGACCTTATTATTCTGACTGGAGGCATCGCCTATGCTAAGCTTGTAGTAGAACAAATCAGCGAGCGGGTAGATTGGATCGCACCTGTGACCGTTCATCCCGGCGAAATGGAAATGGAAGCCTTGTTTGAAGGCGTGATGCGTGTATTAAATAATGAAGAACAGGCGAAACACTATTAAGGAAATGTGAGGAGAACGTTATGGCGATTGAAACAGAATTACTGATTCTTGGCGGAGGCACCGGTGGATACGTTGCAGCTATCCGGGCAGCCCAGCAAGGCTTGGATGTTGTCCTGGTTGAAAAAGATAAGCTCGGTGGCACGTGCCTGCACCGCGGCTGTATCCCGTCCAAAGCTCTGCTGAAAAGTGCAGAAGTTATGGATACCTTTAACATGGCAGATGAATTCGGTATTGAGATTGGGGAGACAGCAAAAGTCAATTACTCGAAAGTGACTAAACGAAAAGAGGCCATCGTTGATCAGCTGTATCAAGGGGTTCAAGGTCTGGTTAAGAAAAATAAGATAAAAGTCGTTCAAGGTAAAGGAGCAGTACTCGGTCCATCTATTTTCTCTCCGGTATCCGGTGCGGTGGCTGTTACCTTTGATGATCCTGACAAAGAAGAAGAGATCTACGTTCCTAAGAAACTGATTATTGCGACAGGCTCCGTTCCTAACTCTCTGCCGCACCTGCCTCTTGATGAAGAAATGATTCTGTCTTCAGATGGGATGCTGAGGCTTCAAGAACTGCCTGAGCGTATGGCGATCGTTGGTGGAGGGGTCATAGGAGTTGAATGGGCTTCCCTGCTTCACAGTCTAGGTGTTGAGATCACGATCTTTGAAGCACTGGACCGCCTGGTAATCAATGAGAGTAAGCAAGTATCCAAGGCCCTGCAAAAGCAGTTTGAAAAACGGGGAATCGATGTCAAAGTCGGTCAGCTTGTAGAACAGGCTGAGATAGAAAACGGAAAAGTGTCTCTCTCAATTAAAGGAGAAGACGATCCACTTGTGGTGGATAAAGTCATGGTTGCAATTGGACGTAAACCTGTGGTGGAAGGCATCGGCCTTCAGAACACTTCAGTCAAATATGATGCAAAAGGCATTCAAGTCAATGGCCATTACCAGACTTCCGAGAGCCATATTTATGCTATCGGCGACTGCATCGACACCCTTCAGCTGGCTCATGTGGCTATGAAAGAAGGAGAGCTGGCGGTGGACCACATTTGCCATGATACTAGTGAGCCGATCAATTATGTCAACGTACCAAGATGCACCTATACGTCTCCGGAAATAGCCAGCGTTGGCTATACTAAAGAGACTCTTCCAGAAGGGAAGAAAGTGAAGACAGGAACCTTCCAGTTCAATTCGAACGGGAAAGCACTGATCGGAGGTAAAACGGACGGCTTTGTAGAAGTAATCAAAGATGAAGAAACGGATGATTTAATTGGAGTATCCATCATCGGTCCCCATGCAACGGATCTGATTTCTGAAGTAAGTACAGCTATCTATATGGATGCCAGCCCAATTGAAATCGGCGAGGCGATCCATCCTCATCCGACCTTATCTGAAGCCATTCAGGAAGCCGCTCTGGATGTATACAAATTAGCGATTCATAAATAAGAAAGTGAGTGAAGAAGCGATGAAAAAACTGGAAGAATCTGGTTTAACAAAACAAGAAATCATTCAAGCCTACAGACATATTCTTATGGGGCGCCGGCTCGATGAACGCTTATGGCAGCTGACACGAATTGGGAAGACCTCCTTCAATATCTCCGGTCAGGGACATGAAGTGGGACAGGTAGCGATGGCGATGGCATTCCAGCCTGAAAAGGATTATTTCCTCCCTTATTACCGTGATATGACTGCGTGTATGGTCTGGGGGATGACAGCTAAAGACATTATGCTTGGATCGCTCGGTAAAGAAGATGATCCTTCGTCTCACGGCCGGCAGATGCCGAACCATTACGGCTCTAAAGAGCATAATATTGTGTCCCATTCATCAACGGTTAGTACACAGTTCCCGCTCGCTACAGGAGTGGCTTATGGGGCACAGCTGAAAAAACAGGACTATGTCACGTTGACCGCTACCGGTGAAGGATCTGCGAACCAGGGCGAAGTGCAGGAAGCGATGAACTTTGCAGGAGTTAAGAAACTGCCGCTGATATTCGTCATTGAAAATAATGGCTATGCTATCTCCGTAGGCACGGATGAACAGTATGCCAATGAAACGATGGCAGAACGTGGACCTGCTTATGGATTCCCGGGAAAAAGAGTTAACGGCAATGACTTTGTCGAAACCTATCTGGCATTCAAAGAAGTTGTAGAGCGTGCGCGCAGTGGAAAGGGGCCGGCGCTTATCGAACTGATGGTATCACGGCTAACCTCTCACTCTGCTGACGATGACCACACCGTCTACCGTTCCAAAGAAGATATTGAAAATTTGAAGAAAAACGATGGGCTTCTGTTCTTTGAAAAGCAGCTGATCGATGAAGGGTATCTGACCCGTGAAGAAATGACAGACATTGATACTGAGCTGAAAAAAGAGATCAATAAAGCGACAGACGAGGCAGAAGAGATGCCGGAACCGACGGCTGACACTATTCTTGACCACGTTTATGCAGAAAAATAGATTCTGAAAGGACGGAAGAAGCCTATGGCAATGATGACGTATTTAGAAGCCATTCGAAAAGGAATAGAAGAAGAAATGGCACGTGATGAAAATGTAGTGATCTTCGGCGAGGACGTCGGAGGAGTAAAAGGTGGTGTGTTCGGAGTCACAAAAGGACTGGCTGAACAGTTCGGAGATCACCGTTGTTTTAATACACCGCTGACAGAAGGTGAGATTGGTGGACTGGCAGTAGGACTCGGACTCGTCGGCTACCGGGCGATCGGAGAATTCCAGTTTGCCGACTATATCCTGCCTGCCGTCAATCAATTGATATCGGAAGCGTCACGCATGCGTTACCGTACGAAAGGAGATTGGACAGCACCCATTGTCTACCGTGCACCTTATGGAGGTGGAGTAAGAGGGGGGCTGTATCACTCTCAATCTACAGAAAAGGTCCTCTTCGGTCAGCCCGGACTGCGTATCGTTACCCCGTCTTCTCCACATGACGCCAAAGGACTGATCAAAGCGGCAATCCGCTCTGACGACCCTGTTTTGTTTTACGAGCATAAACGGTTGTATCGCCTACTTAAAGAAGATGTATCCGATGACGATTATGTCGTACCTCTTGACAAGGCAAATGTCGTACGCGAAGGCGACGATATTACGGTCATCGGCTATGGCATGGTTCTGAATCATGCCTTGAAAGCAGCTGAGACGCTGAGCAAAGAGGGATACGAAGCAGAAGTTGTCGATGTGCGTTCCTTGTATCCACTGGATAAGGAGACGCTGGTCAAAGCAGCGAAAAAAACAGGTAAAGTCCTACTGGTTACAGAAGACAACCTGGAAGGCAGCATCATGAGCGAAATATCAGCGATTATTGCTGAAGAAGCGCTTTTCGATCTGGATGCACCGATCAAGAGACTTGCCGGGCCGGATTCTCCAAGCATGCCGTACGCTATTGCATTGGAACGCGAATTCCTGGTTAACGAAGAAAAAGTGACGAATGCTATGCGAGAACTGGCAGAGTTTTAAGGAGGATCAGTTGATGAGTATTGAAATTATTGAAATGCCTCACCTAGGTGAGAGTGTAACCGAAGCCTCCATAGCTGCATGGCTGGTTTCAGAAGGAGATCGGATCGAAAAATACGACCCGATTGCAGAAGCAGTGTCCGACAAGGTGACAACAGAGATCCCTTCCAATTATTCCGGAATAGTCAAAGAATTTCTGATAGACATAGACACGGATGTTGAAATAGGAACACCAATGGTGAAAATTCAGACAGATGAAGAAGGAGAGGATGAGGGAGAGAATTCAGACAGCTCGGAAGCAGGAATTGAAACAGGTGAGGAGTTCACTGACCACATCAACGAGGAAATCGTCAAGGAAGCGGAAAGGGAACCGATGGAGCGGCAGACGACGAGTGATGAGAAGCAGTCGACTCCAAAGGATACCCAAAAAGTTCCCGACAGTTCGACCCGCTATTCTCCGGCAGTTGTTCGTATTTCACAGGAGCGCGGCATCAATCTGTCCCAAGTTGAAGGTACAGGAAAACATGGGCGAATCACTCGAAAAGATGTGCTGGCATTCGATGTAGACAGTCAGAAACCTGCTGCACAACAGTCTTCTGATAAGAAAGAGAATCGTTCAGAGGAATCATCTCCAGTTGAAGCAGAATCGACGCGTCCTCAAAAAGCAGCACCGGCAGCTTCACTTCTGCCAAATGGCGGCGAAGTGGTTCCCGCTGATGGCATACGCAAAGCCATTGCCCGGAAAATGGTTCAAAGTTCAACTGAGATCCCGCATGCCTGGCTGATGGTCGAAGCAGATGTGACCAATATCGTTAAACTGAGAGAACAGACAAAAGCTACATTCAAAGAGCATGAAGGCGTGTCACTGTCCTACTTCCCGTTCTTTGTAAAAGCAGTCGTTCAGGCACTTAAGAAGCACCCAGTTATTAATACCTCGTGGGACAATGGAAATATTGTCTATCATAAAGACATCAGTATTTCGGTTGCGGTCGCTACTGACGAGCATTTGTTTGTTCCTGTTATCCATCAGGCTGATCGCTACTCACTGAATGGCTTGTCCAAAGAAGTCAGTCGCCTGGCAGGACTCGCCCGGCAAGGCAAGTTGACCACGTCAGATATGCAAGGTGGAACGATGACCGTCAACAACACTGGAAGTTTCGGATCAGTCCAGTCGATGGGAATCATTAATCATCCTCAAGCTGCGATCCTGCAGGTGGAAAGCATCAATAAGCGATTTGTTCCTACTGAAGAAGGCGGCTTTAAAGCAGCAGATATGGTCAATCTATGTCTGTCAATCGACCATCGGATCATTGATGGGCTGCAGGCTGGACGTTTCCTTCAGACTGTAAAAGAAAACCTCGGCCGATTCTCTGATGAATCCGATTTGTATTGAATAAAAAAATCCCCCTCGAGGTGAGAGGGACGTACGATGGGTTAAGGGAGTCAGTTCTTCTTAATCTCAGCAATGAGTTCTTCGATCGCTTTAGTCGGAGCTTTGCCTTTCTTTAAGGCGATACCGATTGAAAAATAATCATTCTTATCTTTTAGAGGAATCCATTTCAATCCATCGAGAGATCCGATCGAGCGATACTCAATAGGCAGCAGACAGATCGAATCAAGCGTCTGCAGGCTGTATAAAAGAACCTGCAAGTCATCATGGTACATGACAATATCCGGTTCGAATCCGAGGTGACGGCTGCGCTCCAGTAGCATCTGACCAAGCATGAAATTCTCGTTCAGTGTAGAAAAACGCTGATTTTTCAAGTCTATAAAGGTCAGTTCTTCGGCATCAGCCAAGGGATTCGTTTCAGGCATAACGACATGGACACTGTACCCTTTTGTCGATGTATTCAGAGCTTCGATGGAAATGGCGTTAGACTGGGTATTCGGAAATGATACGAGGCCAATATCCAGCTCGTCATTCGCCAGCATAGTCTGTATTTTACGTGACCCGTTTTGAGTAATGATCAGATCGACATTCTGATGTGTAGCGATGAAGCTTGATATCTGTTCCATATACTGTACGGCAAAAAGGATAGTCAGGCCTAGCCTGATAGTTTCTTTTATATCCGTTTTCATATGCTGGATTTTATGTACCAGATCGTCAAAGTCGTTCACTATCTGCGTACCTTTCTTGTACAGCAGTTTTCCGGACCGGGTCAGATTGAACGATTTGTCATGAGGGTTGAACAGATGGGTATTCAGCTCGGATTCAAGCTTTTTAATCGTAAAAGATAAAGTCGGCTGCGTCACAAACAGATTTCGGGCAGCTTGAGACAAGTTTTTAGTGTTGGCGATCTCTATAAAATATTTTAACTGTTTAATATCCATCGGATCCATCCTTATTATTAATATGCTCGTCTGTTCATTATACATGACTTGAGTAAGCGGCAGCATAAAATGAGTCAGTTATTACCTACTTTTAACGGAATCATATCTAGTCAAATTTAAAAACGGAAAGGAAGTAGACAAATGGATATTTTTAAAGCACTGGAAGAATATGACTACGAACAACTGATTTTTATGAATGACAAAGAGACGGGCCTGAAAGCCATCACCTGTATTCACGATACGACATTAGGCCCTGGCCTTGGCGGGACGCGGTACTGGACATATGACAAAGAGGAAGAAGCGATTCTGGATGCCATGCGTTTGGCTAAGGGAATGACCTACAAAAATGCTGCAAGTGGACTGCCCATAGGCGGAGCGAAAACGGTAATTTTAAAGAATCCAGATAAAGAAGTAAACAAAGAGGCAATGTTCAGAGCATTCGGACGATTTGTCGAAGGGTTGAACGGCCGTTACATAACTGCGGCGGACGTCGGCACAACTGAAATCGAGATGGATTATATTTATCAGGAAACGAACTATGTTGCAGGAACTGGACTCAAACCGGGAACGTCAGGCAATCCTTCTCCTTCAACTGCTCATGGTGTTTACGTGGGGATGAAAGCCGCTGCTAACAAAGCGTTCGGCTCCCCGTCGCTGGAAGGCAGACGGATCCTGATTGAGGGAGTCGGTAAAGTCGGATATATTCTGGCCGAGAAAGCTATAGCAGAAGGGGCTCATGTCATAGCTGCTGATCTGTTTGAGGAGCCAAGAAATCGGGCACGTGATTTAGGATGCCAGATCGTTGCTTCCGATGACCTGTTTTCAGTCCAGGCCGACATTTATGCACCTTGTGCTCTAGGAGCAACCGTCAATGATGACAGTCTGGAAAAAATTAAAGCCGCGGGCATCAAAGTCATTGCAGGCGCCGCCAATAATCAGCTCGAAAAAGCTCGGCACGGAGATAAACTTGAAGAAATGGGACTTATCTATGCTCCGGACTACATCATTAATTCAGGTGGAGTCATTCAAGTGGCAGACGAGTTCAACGGGGGCTACAACGAAGCGCGTGCACGTATGTCCATCGACAGAGTGTACGATCAGATTGAAAAAGTATTTGCCATCGCAGAACGTGACGGCATTCCTTCTTACAAAGCGGCGGATATCCTGGCAGAAGAACGTATTGCTGCAGTTAGAGGCACTCGAAGTATATTTAATCAGCATACAAAATCGATTCTGAACCGTTAAAAATATAAGTTAGGAAAGATTACAATAAACCGCATGATGCGTCAGATCTTCATTCAGGCAGTTAAGTCTGTTTTGAAGGTGGACAGATCATGTGGTTTTTACTATATGAGTATTTTCGGATCCAAGGACTGATCTCATATAATTTAGGTAATAATATAAGAAGCAAAGGTGTTATCAGATGGATTTTAATACAATTGAATAGTCCAATTCTGAGAAAGAGATGATCTATGCTATAATAGACAAAAAATTAGGGATAGGGTGGCTCAAGGCAATGCATTCACGATTACTTGAAAAATACGGTGTCATAACTAAAGTAGCCGGATCTGATTATAATTTCAGGTATCAGACCGCAGGAAGCAAAGTGGCTGACGATATGAACAGGCTTTTAAATGAAATAGATTCCGACAGACCGGATGAGATTTATACCGGTCAACAGGTCCATAGTGCAAATGTCACCTATGCAGATGGATCAAACGGCGATTCATTTGTCTTCGGCAAGACATTCAAGGAAACAGACGGTCTGCTGACAGACAAAAAAAGAGTCGGCTTGCTTATCAAGTATGCGGACTGTACACCGGTTATTCTTTATGATCCTGTGCATGAAATACTGGTCAATGTCCATTCGGGTTGGCGGGGGACGACTCAGCGCATCACCACTAAAGCGATAGAGAAGATGATCAGTAAGTATAATACGGATCCTAAAACGTTGATTGCTTACGTCGGACCATCAATCGACCAAGATAATTATGAAGTGGGGCCGGATGTATATGAAGCATTTGCCGGATTTGCCGAAAGGGATCAGTTTTTCAGGAAGACAGGGGCTAAATATAAGATGAGCATGACGGATGCGAATCTGTCGATATTGAAAGAAGCGGGAATCAAAAATGAAAATATAGAAGTAGAGCGGGCCTCTACATTCACAGATAAACGGTTGCATTCAGCTAGAGGAGAAGGGGTCAGCTATCAGCTGAACGGACTTTTTGCCATGATGAGCTGATCGATAAAAAATAACGCTGCCGATTGCTTGAAGCAGAAAAATCAGGGTATTCTCTTCCTGACTCTCTGCTGACCAATCGGCAGCGTTTTATAATGAGTCCAGTCCATTGATTAAAGCGGGCAGAACAGGATCCATATAGTCTTCTGGTGCTTCAGCCTGTGAAGACTCACAGTAATCCTTGGTCATTCCCAGTAACGCATGGGTCAGCATTCTAGCCAGCTTAAGATGAACCGAAGATTCTATCCCAGGTTTATGGAGAGCCAGATGTGAAGATAGAATATCGATTAGATGAGAATGGATCACCAGATCGATCATTTCAGACTCCTCCGATCCATCCGAATACGAATCGAGTGTTTTTTCGAATCGAATCAGCGAGATAAAAAGTTCTCTAAGTGTATCTTCAGTCGACAAATGCTCTTTGATATCAGGACGACTGCTGCAGCCAAGGTTTGACCGCAAGGCTTCACTGACGACTTGCTCAAGCAAGTCATATTTATCTAGAAAATGATTATAAAAGGTGGCCCGATTGATCCGTGCTTCTGTAGTGATATCTTTAACGGTAATAGAGGAAAATGGCTTTTTTCCTGAAAGAAGGACAAAAGCATCGATAATCTGTGTTCTTGAACGTATCACACGAGGATCTTTTTTTACTTGCACTGTACTTGTCTGCCTTTCTACTGGAATGCTAAACAGACGGATATGTCTGTTATCTAAACAACACATCTACTATACTGTTGGTTTATTTCCAAGTCAAGCTGTCATATAATAAGCAATGCAGCTGACTTACGAATAGTTAGCATTTAAAAGGAGGAGTTAATTTATGGTAAAGATAGGAATTATAACGGGTAGTACACGAGATACACGTGTCAATAATCAGGTGGCTGAGTATGTACTTGAAAAAGCGAAAGAGGTACAGGATGCAGAGTTTGAAATCGTCGATATCAAAGACTACGATTTGCCGATGTTCAACGAGGCCCTTCCGCCATTAATGGCAAACAAGCAGTATGGCAAAGAAGGCAATCAGAAATGGTCTGAGAAAATCGACTCACTCGACGGGTTTATTTTCATCACACCTGAATATAACAAGTCGATCACTCCATCATTGAAAAATGCAATTGACTACCTTGCTTCCGAGTGGGGGAATAAAGCGGCAGGAATCGTTGGTTACGGGTCGACCTTAGGGGTAGCGGCGACTATCAGTCTACGTACGATTCTATCTAATGCCAACGTGGCTACAGTAGGACCTACCGGTGGATTCAGTCTCTTCACTGACTTTGAAGACATGACAACATTCCGTCCCTCAGAAGTACACAACCCGACAATCAAATCTGTAATCGATACAACTGTTTCATGGAGTCGTGGACTGAAAACAATCAGAGGATAATAAATACACTAAAGAAGATAAAGGAAGAGTCGCTGACCAGGTCAGCGACTCTTTTTTGATAAAGTTGTCGAAAAAACTGGACTTACTGGTCCATAATTTATAAACCCATTAATAGATAGGAGAAAAAGAGGCGGATGCCTCTTTTCAAATAGAAATCTTTTGACCTTTAGAAATGATTAAGAACCGAATGCCTCATAAAGTAGAGATATGGGGTATTCGCATCCAGAATAAAAGAACGAATGCCTCATAAGATAGAAATATGAGGTATTCACAACTAAAAATTAAGATGAATGCCTCATAAAACAGAGATTTGAGGCATTCGCCAACTATATGGATGAGGTCAAAGAGGCGGAAGCCTCTTTTCCGATCGAAAGTGAGGCATATAGAAGACTCGAATGTGCCATAAATGGATATATGGACTGTTCATTTCGAAAAAAGGTGGTCGAATGTGTCATAAATAACTATATGGTGTATTCACGGAATGAAAACAGGTGCGACTGGTTCATAAACAGATATATGAACCATTCATCTTTAAAAAATGAGACTTGACCAGAATCGATCAGAATAACGTCTACCGGAAAATCAGGCCAGTTGTCTTACTCTCTCCAGAATACAGCCTACTGTATAGTAAAGCTGGTTTACTTCAGCGATGTGGACTGATACACTAACTGAAAGAACAAGGAGTGCCGCAACCATAACTAGGAGAACGATCACTCAGTAAAAGGAGTCGGAATATGAGAAATAGAGTGAATAAATGGCTGATCGCCGGTCTGTTCATCAGCCTGATCATGATAATCATCGGTTATTTCCTGTGGGCGATTGATGTTCCTGTGGATGTGCTTGCGGGACTTACTGCAGAAGAAGTGAACCAGATGCAGCAGGAACTGGCTTTAAACTATTCAGCTGGATTTTTTCTGTTGAATCTGGGCTTTGTCATTTTTACAGGAACATTGATGGCATTAGTTATCAGAAAACTTTTGGATATATTTACTGACAGGTAAAAGTGTATTTTACATTCTCCTTACAAAAGGTTATTTGCATTCGATTCCATTTGAATTAAATGAAAGATGATATACACTAGAGGTATCTCAAACAGAAGGAGTGAAGTGAATGGAACAGCAAGTGTACACCACCTATTGGCAGAATCGGCTGAGTAATGTAAAAAAAGAACACGGGAGTTACGAAAACGAGGAAGAGGCAATTAAGGGAATCAAAGCCTGGTGGGAACTTCATAAAGAAGCCTACCCGCATGCTGAGTACAAACGGACCAATTCAGGCGCTCTGGAAATTATTTATAATGATGATAATCACTTTTATCGCATTGAGAAACGCAGCATAGAAGGAAAGTTACCCAGTCGGAAATATAAACTACGAAAACCAGGAGAGGTGGAAGCTCTGCGTTCCAAACACAGCCTCCACGAGGAAGCCTATCTTTTTGAAGAACTGGCAGAACCGTATCAGGACAGGTTAGTACAGGCTATGGCTGACTCTATGAAACTCAGAAATTACGTATATGATTCAGAAGGCAGACCGATCAAAAAGTTAAATGAAAAATAATCGTATTCACTAAAGCCTCCCTTCCCATGGTGGGTTTGATGAAGGAAGCAGGAGTAGATGTCACGTACAAGAAATATGGAGGACCGGAGATGAACACCTCCAGCACATTTTTCACTGCAATATGAACCTTGAAGAAGCGAAAAATTGTAATCGTGAGGAAACAGAGTTCTTCAAGAAGCATTTAAACAGATAAAGAACCGGACAAATTCCGTTATGGACTTTGTCCGGTTCTTTTACGTTTTTTTAGAACGTCCTGCTCTATTATCTATTTATCATCATTTGACAGAAGACTCCCACCTCTAAGCGAAGCGTAGGTGGGAGATGAATGCCTATTGAGCGAAGCTCAAAACAGCCCTTCTGATTTTAATGCTTTTCGCAACAGTTCAAGTACACTGGCTGTAAA